>NZ_JBAKHM010000058.1:0-933 GCF_036902725.1 Micromonospora psammae
CCTTATGGAGCGAAGTCTTTGATTCCCCGCTGCCAAGAAAAGCTTCTAGCGAGATAAAAGGTGCCTGTACCGCAAACCGACACAGGTAGGCGAGGAGAGAATCCTAAGGTGTGCGAGAGAACTCTGGTTAAGGAACTCGGCAAAATGACCCCGTAACTTCGGGAGAAGGGGTGCTTTCTTAACGGAAAGCCGCAGTGAATAGGCCCAAGCGACTGTTTAGCAAAAACACAGCTCTCTGCGAAGCCGTAAGGCGAAGTATAGGGGGTGACACCTGCCCGGTGCTGGAAGGTTAAGGAGAGGGGTTAGCGTAAGCGAAGCTCTGAACTGAAGCCCCAGTAAACGGCGGCCGTAACTATAACGGTCCTAAGGTAGCGAAATTCCTTGTCGGGTAAGTTCCGACCCGCACGAAAGGTGTAACGATTTGGGCACTGTCTCAACCAGAGACTCGGTGAAATTATAGTACCTGTGAAGATGCAGGTTACCCGCGACAGGACGGAAAGACCCCGTGGAGCTTTACTGTAGCCTGATATTGAATTTTGGTACAGTTTGTACAGGATAGGCGGGAGCCATTGAAACCGGAGCGCTAGCTTCGGTGGAGGCGCTGGTGGGATACCGCCCTGACTGTATTGAAATTCTAACCTACGGGTCTTATCGACCCGGGAGACAGTGTCAGGTGGGCAGTTTGACTGGGGCGGTCGCCTCCTAAAGTGTAACGGAGGCGCCCAAAGGTTCCCTCAGAATGGTTGGAAATCATTCGTAGAGTGCAAAGGCATAAGGGAGCTTGACTGCGAGACCTACAAGTCGAGCAGGGACGAAAGTCGGGCTTAGTGATCCGGTGGTTCCGCATGGAAGGGCCATCGCTCAACGGATAAAAGCTACCCCGGGGATAACAGGCTTATCTCCCCCAAGAGTCCACATCGACGGGGAGGTTTG
>NZ_JBAKHM010000010.1:0-208768 GCF_036902725.1 Micromonospora psammae
CTCCGGGTCGCCGTTGTACGGCACGTCCTCGACCAGCGTGCCGTCGCGGTCCAGCAGCACCGCATCGTACAGGACCGGCCCGGCGGCGACCCGGTCATTCGCCGGTTCCACCCGGCCTGACCTGCGCTGATCCGGCTCCCTCTGGTCCCGTCGCACGGGCGGCGGGTTCCCTGCGCCCCGGGGAGTAAACATCATCAACCCGGCGGTACGCCGCATCGCCGCCCGGGACCCGCAGCGACGTTACCCGTCGCCCCGGAGAAGCTAACGCGTCGTTAGCGCCCGCACCGGCCGGGGTACTGAACGGCGGTGGCGATTGTGGAGAGAGTGATAGACGCGCCCCCGCAGCAGGTCTTCGACGTGCTCGCCGACGGGTGGACGTACAGCGACTGGGTGGTCGGCACGGTGCACGTGCGCGACGTGGACGAGCACTGGCCCGCCGTCGGCGCCCAGCTGCACCACCGGGCCGGGCCGTGGCCGTTGTCGTTGCAGGACGCCTCGACCGTGCTGGCCTGCGAGCCGCCCCGCAAGCTGGTGCTGCGGGCCGGGCTCTGGCCGGCCGGCGAGGCGATCGTCGTGTTCACCCTGGAGCCGGTGGGCGACGGCGCCACCCGGGTGAGTATCGGCGAGGACTTCGCCGCCGGCCCGCTGCGCTGGATCCGCAACAAGCTCAACGATCTGGTGCTGCACCAGCGCAACAAGGAGACGCTGAGCCGGCTCTCCGACATCGCCACCCGGCAGAAGGCGGCGGAGCGTACCGACGGGTGACGCTCCGGTTGCGGGGAGCCTCGGCAGGTCGCCGAGGGCCGCTGGCTACCCTTTGGGGGAACGCTGTCGGCAAACTAAGGATGACCGTCATGATCGAACCCGTGGAGCTGCCCTCGCCGTGGCGCGACGCGAACCTGACCGTCGTGGTCCCCACCTACAACGAGGCGGGCAACCTCCCGGTGCTGGTCGACCGGCTCCTCGCGCTGCCGCTGCCCGGTCTGAAGGTGCTGGTCGCCGACGACAACTCCCCCGACGGCACCGGTGACGTGGCGGACAAGCTGGCCATCGAGCACCCCGACCGGATCCAGGTCGTGCACCGCGCCGGCAAGGAGGGCCTGGGCCGGGCGTACGTCGACGGCATCAGCCGGGCGCTCGACGGCGGCGCCGACTACGTGGCCCAGATGGACGCCGATCTCTCCCACCCGCCGGAGGCGCTGCCCGGGATGCTCGGCGCGCTGCTCTCCACCCAGGCCGGCGTGGTGATCGGCTCCCGCTACGTGCCCGGTGGCCAGCTCGACGAGAACTGGCCGCTGTACCGCCGCGCGCTCAGCGGCTGGGCCAACCTCTACGTGCACACCCTGCTGCGGGTGCGGATCCGCGACCTCACCGCCGGCTTCAAGATCTGGCGGGCCGACGCGCTACGTGACATCGGGCTGGAGCGGGTGCAGTCCAACGGCTACAGCTTCCAGGTCGAGATGCACTACCTCGCCACCAAGCTGGGGCACACCATCCTCGAGGTGCCGATCCGCTTCGAGGAGCGGCGCGACGGCACGTCGAAGATGACCACCGCCACCAAGGTGGAGAGCGCGCTGATGCCGTTCAAGCTGCGTACCCGGCACCGCAACCTGGAGCGCTGACCGCTCAGCGGTACACCGCCCGGTGGGCGAGGCCGATCGCCCGCGCGTACAGGGCGCCGGTCACCGCACGGTCGCGGCCCAGCGCGGCCTGGGCCGCGTTCGCGCCGGGCGCCCCGTGCACGCCGCCACCCGGATTGGCCGAGGCGCTGGCCAGGTAGAGCCGGTCGACCGGGGTGTCCGGCCGGCCCAGCCCGGGCACCGGACGCAGGAAGAGCTGCTGGTACGCGGCGGCGGTGCCGCCGCCGACCGCCCCGCCCACGAGGCTGCGGTTGCGCTCCTCCAGGTCGGCCGGGCCGGCCACGAACCGGCCCCGGACGAGGCCCTTGAAGCCGGGGGCGTACCGCTCCAGCACCGCCTCGATCCGGTCCACGTGCGCGGCCACGTCGTCGGCGCGCCAGTCCCGGCGGAACGGCAGGTGGGTGTACGACCAGAGCGACTCGGTGCCGGCCGGTGACCGGGTCGAGTCGGCGGTGGTCATCTGCCCGACCAGCAGGAACGGGTCCTGCGGCACCTGCCCGCAGGCCAGGTCGGCGGCGTAGCGGGTCAGCCCGTCGACGTCGGTGGCCAGGTGCACGGTGCCGGCGCCGGCCACCTGCGGGTTGGTCCACGGCACCGGCCCGTCCAGCGCCCAGTCCACCTTGACGGTGGAGCCGTCCCAGCGGAAGTGGTCGAGGTCCTCGACCAGCCGGGGCGGCAGCCGGTCCGCGCCGACCAGGTCCAGGTAGAGCGTGGGCGCGGGCACGTCGGCCAGCACCGCCCGCCGGGCCCGCCACAGCGCGCCGCCGACGGTCCGCACCCCCACCGCCCGGCCCCGGGCGACCAGCACCCGGTCCACCGCGGCGCCGTAGCTGATCCGGCCGCCCTTGGCGGTGAGCCGGGCGACCAGCGCGTCGGTGATCCGCTGCGCCCCGCCGACCGGCACCGGCCAGCCGACCTCCTGGCCGAGCATCGCCAGCAGCCAGCCGTAGACGCCGGAGCCGGCGTCGTCCGGGGACAGGTCGGTGTGCAGGGCGCAGCTGGCCATCAGCGCCGGCGCGCCCTCGCCCCGGAACAGCTCCCGCCCGAGCTGCCGGCTCGGCAGCACCAGCCGGCGGGCCAGCCGCAGCGCGCCCGCGGTGCGCAGCCGGCGCAGCAGCTCCAGCCCGTTGCGCACCGGCGGGAAGGGGGTGAAGAGGGCGTCGACCAGCGGCCGGGAGATGGTCCGCCAGTCGTCGTACGTGTCGAGCCAGCGCTGCCCGTCGCCGGACGCGAACGCCTCCATCGACGCCGCGCTGCGGTCCGGGTCGCGGTGCAGCACCGCCGCCCGGCCGTCGGGCATGACGTGCGCCAGCACCTGCGGCGCGTGGGTCCACTCCAGGCCGTACCGGTCGAGCCGGAGCCGGCGCAGCACCGGCGAGGCGTACCCGAGCGGGTAGAACGAGCTGTAGAGGTCGCTGAGGTAGCCGGGGGCGGTCACCTCGGCGGAGCGCACCGCCCCGCCGGGGGCGCCGGTGGCCTCCAGGACCAGCACGTCCCAGCCGGCGTCGGCGAGGAGGTTGGCGGCCACCAGTCCGTTGTGCCCGGCGCCGATGACTACGGCGTCCGCGGCTTCCGCGCCGGTCGGGATCACCCGATCCGCCTACCCGGCCAGCAACCGGGCGAAACGAGTTTGCCTCGGCGGGACCGGGGCATCCCCGTCCGCATGTACAGGGTTGAACAGCTCATCGGCGGAGTGTGGGGCGCGGGCGGCGCGGGCGGGGAGTTGACGGTGCACGACCCGGCCGACGGCTCGCCGGTCAGCGTGGTCCCGGTGGCCACGGCGGACGAGGTGGCCAAGGCGGTCGAGGCGGCGCGGGGCGCGGCCGCGGAGTGGGCGGCGACGCCGGCGGCGAACCGGGCGGCGGCGCTGCACCGGGCCGCGGACGCACTCACGGCGGCGGCCGACGAACTGGCCGCGGCGACGACCGCCGAGATGGGCAAGCCGCTCGCGGACGCGCGGGGCGGCGTGGAGGCGGGGATCGGCACGTTGCGACAGTACGCCGAGCTGGGTCCGGTCCGGGGTGGCCGGACGTTGCACGGCGGGTCGGCGGCGATCGACTTCATGGCGCCGGAGCCGCGCGGCGTGGTCGCCGCGATCACCCCGTGGAACGACCCGGTGGCGGTCTCCTGCGGCCTGCTCGGCGCGGCGCTGGTCACCGGCAACGTGGTGCTCTACAAGCCGAGCGAACGGACCCCGGCCACCGGCTGGCTGCTGACGAAGGTCCTCGACGGCGCGCTGCCGGCGGGGGTGCTGTCGCTGTTGACCGGCGGCGCCGAGGTGGGCGCGGCGCTGGCCGCGCAGCAGGTGGACCTGGTCGCCCACGTGGGCTCGACCGCGACCGGCCGGGCCATCGCGGCGGCCTGCGCCGGGACCGGCGCGAAGGCGCTGCTGGAGAACGGCGGCAGCGACCCGCTGATCGTCGACGCCGGGCTGGACCCGGTCTGGGCGGCCGGTCAGGCGGCCGTCGGCTCGTTCGCCAACGCGGGGCAGATCTGCGTCGCGGTGGAGCGGATCTACGTGCACCGGGACCTCGCCGAGGACTTCGTCGACGCGCTGGTGGAGCGGGCCGAGGCGCTGCGGGTGGGACCGGGGCGGGACCCGGGGACGGAGCTGGGCCCGCTGGTGGACCGGCGGCACCGGGACCACGTGCACGGGCAGGTGATCGCGGCGGTGGCCGAGGGGGCGACGCTGCGCGCCGGGGGGACGCTGCCGGAGGGGCCGGGCGCGTTCTACCCGGCCACCGTGGTCACCGACTGTCGCCACGAGATGACGTTGGTGCGGGAGGAGACCTTCGGGCCGGTCGCGGCGGTGGTCGTGGTGGACTCGTTCAGCGAGGCGCTGCGCTGCGCGGCCGACTCGCCGTACGGGCTGGCCGGCACGGTGCTCACCCCGTCGATGAGTCACGCGCAGCGGGCCTGGCGGGAGCTGCCGGTCGGCACGGTCAAGGTCAACGCGGTCTTCGGGGGTGCGCCGGGCGGCGCCGCGCAGCCGCGCCGCGGCAGCGGCCAGGGCTTCGGGTACGGCCCGGAGCTGCTGGACGAGTTCAGCACGGTCAAGGCGGTGCACATCGAGGCCCCGGGCGGCGGCCACTGGTGACCGTTACGCCCGAGCCCGGGACCGTGCGGTCCCGGGCTCCGGCGCGTCGTACCTCCGGCTCAGCGACCGCGGCGGCCCTTGGACTCCTCGCGGGCCTTCGTGGTCTGCCGGGTGTTCGCCTTCTCGATCGCCTTGACCAGTTCCGGCTTGGTCATCCGGGACCGGCCGGGGACGTCCAGTTTGCGGGCCACCTCCATCAGGTGGTCCTTCTTGGCGTTGGCGTCCACCCCACCGGCGGTGGGAGCGCGGCGCTCGGGGCCGCCACCGGCGGCCTGCCGGTCGCTGGGACCGCTGCGTCCCTTGGGCTCCCAGTGGTCGCCCACCTTCTCGAACTCGTGCTTGACGGCGGCGAACGCGGTGCGGTGCGCCCGCTCGCCCTCGCCGTAGGTGTCCACCGCCGAGTCGTGCGTCTTCTCCCAGGTGCGCTGCGCCTTCTCCGGAGAGCGTCGCAGCGTGCTGGGCAACACCTCGCGCCCGGGCATCTCGTCCTCCTCCGCGTCGGCTGCCTCTGCGTTGACGGTTCCCCGGGCCGGTACCGGCAAACTCCGGCGTCGGGTTTGTCGATTTCCGGCAGGGGGTACCGGCGGGGCCAGGCGAGAGCCGGCTGGTGCGGCCGGCGGCCGGGGCGACAGGAGCGGGCATGGCAGCGACGACGGAGCCGACCACGGCCGCGGGCGGACGGACGGAGCTGCCGATGCCCCGCCGGGTCCGCCAGCTGAGCTGGTCGACCTGGCGCGGCGCGCTGGTGCGGAGCGGGCGGAACTTCATCAACGACAACTGCGCGGACTGGGCGGCGGCGCTGACCTACTACGGGGTGCTGGCCCTGTTCCCCTCGACCGTGGTGGTGGTCGCCCTGGTCGGCCTCGTCTCCGACGGGGAGCGGACCGTCGACACGGTGCTGGACCTCGCCCGCGACGTCGGCGCCGGCTCGGTGGTCGGCAACGAGGGCTTCGTCGACGTGGTGCGCACCGTGGTCGACCAGCAGAGCTCGGCGAAGGTGCTGCTCAGCTTCGGTCTGCTCGGCGCGCTCTGGTCGGCCTCCGGGTTCATCGGCGCGTTCACCCGGGCCTCGAACGCCGTCTACGGGGTGGTGGAGGGCCGGCCCTTCTACCGGCTGCGCCCGTTGCAGATCGGTCTGGCCGGGCTCTCGCTGATCCTGCTCGCCGTGGTGGCCACCGGCCTGATCGTCAGCGGCCCGGTCACCGACGCGGTGGGCAACCTGATCGGCGCCGGCGGGCTGGCCCGCACGGTGTGGGCGGTGGCGAAGTGGCCGGTGCTCGCGCTGGTGATGATGGTCCTGCTCTCCCTGCTGTTCTGGATCGCCCCCAACGTCCAGCAGCCGCGGTTCCGCTGGCTGACCCCGGGCGGAGCGGTGGCGCTGCTCTCCTGGATCGTCGCCTCCTTTGGCTTCGGCCTGTACGTCGCCAACTTCGGCTCGTACGACGTGACCTACGGCAGCCTGGGCGCGGTCATCGCCTTCCTGGTCTGGCTCTACCTGTCCAACTGCGCGCTGATGTTCGGCGTGCAGATCAACGCCGAGCTCCAGCGGGGCCGGGTGCTCCAGGCCGGCGCGGCGGACCCGGGCGAGCCGGTGCTGCCGCCGAAGGCCCCCGCCGATTCGTGACCAGGTGCCGGATTCGGCGTTTCTTCAGGGCCACCACGGGTAGCACAGAGGGCATGGAGCGTGGCAACAGCAAGCACGGACCGAGGCTCGACGAGCAGATGAGCCAGGAGGTGAGCGGCCTGTTGCAGGGGCCGGGCACCGGGGGCTCGCGCGTCGACGAGTTCCGCGAGGCCGAGCCGGCCGGCGAGGACCAGCCGGGCGCCACCACGGTCCCGGGCGGTGAAACGCGCAGCGGCGCCCCGAAGGGGATGAGTTCCCAGGACGTGGAGCGGCGCAGTCGGCTCGGCCGGTACATCACCCTGTCGGCCCTGCCTGGCGACCGGGAGGGCCTGATCGCGAACGCTCGCGACAACGATGCGCCCGCCGACGTCGTCGCGGAGCTGGAGCGGCTGCCCGACGGCACGCGCTACCAGACGGTTTCCGAGGTGTGGGCCGCGCTCGGGCACAAGAACGAGACGACGCGCTGGTGACCGGATCGGCCCGTGATTCGCAGCAGTACCGGCGCGCAGAGGAGGAACCTTCATGAGCGGCGTGATCGAGCACGTGGACGTCAGCGTCCCGATTCGGACGGCGTACGACCAGTGGACCCAGTTCGAGGAGTTCCCCCACTTCATGGAAGGGGTGGAGGAGGTCCGCCAGGTGACGGACACGATGACCCACTGGACGGTGGAGATCGCCGGGGTCAAGCGTGAGTTCGACGCCGAGATCACCGAGCAGCTCCCCGACGAGCGGGTGGCCTGGAAGTCGACCGGCGGCAGCCACCACGCCGGCGTGGTCACCTTCCACCGGCTCGACGAGGGCCAGACCCGGGTCACCCTGCAGATGGACTTCGAGCCGCAGGGTGTGGTCGAGAAGGCCGGCGACAAGCTGGGCGTGGTCGACCGTCGGGCCAAGGGGGACCTGGAGCGCTTCAAGCAGTTCATCGAGCGGCGCGGCCAGGAGACCGGGGCCTGGCGCGGCAAGGTGGACCGGCCCCAGCCCTGATCCCTCTCCCCCGGACCACACGTCCGTCGACGGCCGCCGGCTCCTGCCGGCGGCCGTCGCCCGTTGCGGGCCGGGTCGCGGCTGGCGGGTGGCCGTTTGCGATCACCGGCCGGGGGTACCGCGATGGGATGACGGACAACGACGACAGGGTGTGGCGCGACGATCAGAAGACGCCGTTGGAGGAGCTGGACCGGGCGGTCGCCCGCTCCACCCTCGACGGGCAGGCCGACGACGTCACGGGCAACGACGCCGGGCAGGAGGCCGCCTTCGGGCACGGCCCCGAGGCGGCGGACCGGGGTGCCGGGACGGCCGCGCGGCGCGAGATGACCGACCCGGATCGGGCGTACCGCCCGTCCACCACCGGGCGGACCGGCCCCGACAACATGTGATCGACCGCGTCCCGGGTGCGGCCGTCCGGCCGTCCCGGGGCGACCACCGCCCGACGAGGCGGGCGACGACGTCTGCGCCGATGCGCTGATCGCACCGACCGTGAGCCCCTTTGCATTGCAGTCGCATTGCAAAGGGGCTACGGTGGGATGCGATGCGGACGTATTGCGAAGACGGGAGACCGCGGATGCGGGTGATCGCGCTGTCGGAGACGACGGCCGACATGGTCGACCTGGTGGGCGGCAAGGCGGCCGGCCTGGGTGAGCTGATCCGGCGGGGCGAACGGGTCCCGGCGGGGTTCTGCGTCACCACCGAGGCGTACCGGCTGGGTGTGCTCCCCCGCGAGGAGATCCTCGACGCGTACCGGCGGCTCGGCGCGGGGCCGGTGGCGGTGCGCTCGAGCGCCACCGCGGAGGACCTGCCCGACGCGAGCTTCGCCGGGCAGCAGGAGACCGTCCTCGACGTCACCGGCGCCGCCGACCTGCTCGCCGCGATCACGAAGTGCTGGGACTCGCTGCACAACACCCGCGCGACCGCCTACCGCGACGCCCGGGGCGTCGACCACACGGCGGTACGGATGGCCGTCGTCGTGCAACGGATGATCGCCCCCGACGTGGCGGGGGTGCTGTTCACCGCGAACCCGGTCACCGGCTGCCGCACCGAGATGCTGGTCGACGCCGCTCCCGGTCCCGGCACGACCGTGGTGGACGGCGCCGCCACCGTGGACCACTACCTCCTCGACGGGTCGGCGCGCGACGAGGCGGGCTGCGTGCCGCCGGCGCGGCTGGCCGAGCTACGAGCCGTGGGTGAGCGCCTCCAGCGCCACTTCGGCCGCCCACAGGACGTGGAGTGGGCGATCGACCGGCAGGGCCTCCTGTGGCTGCTCCAGTCCCGGCCGATCACCACGCTGTTCCCGGCCCCGCCGGCCACCGACAAGCCCCTCCCCCGGGTCTACCTCGAATTCGGCCACGTGCAGGGCATGCTCCAGCCGGTCACCCCGATGGGGATGTCCAGCCTGAAGTCGCTGGTCTCGGCGATGCTCGCCCCGCTCGGGATCAGGGCGGAGATCGTGGACATCGGGGGACGCCTCTACGGCGACCTGACCGACATGGCGCGCAGCCGGTCCGGCCGGCGGCAACTGGTCCGGCTGCTGGCGGTCGACTTCGGACCGCGGGCCCAGGCGGTCATGCGGCACGTCCTGGCCGATCCGCGGTTCGCCCCGACGCGCGACGCGGGCGGGGTCCGGGCGGGTGGACCGTCGGCGCGGACGGCCGGCCGGGCGGTGGCCGGCATCGTACGGGCGCTGGCCCGGCCCGACCTGGCGCGGAGCCGGATGTTCGCCGCGATCGAGCGGTTGCGGCTCGACGCCGCCGCGCCCGAGCAGGTCCGGACGGCCGCCGACCGGCTGCGCTTCGTGCGGGCGCAGGAGCCGGACGAGAGTCCCGACGATCTCGTCTGGCCGATCGTGGCCGGCATGCTCGCCGCCGCGCTCCCCGCCCAGCTCCTCAAGGGCATCGCCGGCCCGGACGAGATCCACACCATCCTGGGTGGAATGCCGCACAACGTCACCATCGAAATGAACCTGGCGCTCTGGCGGCTCGCCCGGGGCGCCGGTGAACACCGCCGGCTGCTGCTCGACACACCGCCGCGGGAGCTGGCCGCGCGCTACCGGCACGGCACGCTGCCCGACATCGGGCTGGCGGCGTTCCTCGCCGCGTACGGTCACCGCGGGGCGGCCGAGGTGGACCTGGGGGTGCCCCGCTGGGACGAGGACCCGGCACCGGTCTTCGCCGTGCTCGCCAACTACCTGCGGGTCACCGATCCGCGGCAGGCGCCCGACCGGCGCTTCGCGCAGGCCGCCGCGACGGCCGAAGCCACCCTGCGCGAACTCGTCGCACGGGCCCGCCGCCGCCGGCCGGTACGCGGCCGGATCGCCGGGTTCCTCCTGCGCCGGGCGCGGTCGCTGGCCGGCCTGCGCGAGGCGGGCAAGTTCGCCGGCCTGTACCAGCTCCGGGAGATGCGCCGGCAACTGCTGCTCATCGGCGTCGACCTCGCCGGAGCCGGGCTGCTCGACCAGCCCGACGACATCATGTTCCTCACCCTCGACGAGGTGCACACCGCCGTGCACGAGGGCGCCGACCACCGGGACACGGTCGCCGAGCGCAGGGCGGTGCACCGGCGGGAGCTGCGCCGCCGGGCCGTGCCGGTGGCGCTGCTGTCCGACGGGACCGACGTCGAGGCCGTCCTGCCGGCGCCGCCCGCCACGGACGGCACCCTGACCGGGGTCGGCGCGGCGGCGGGCCGGGTCACCGGGCCCGCCCGGGTCGTCCACGACCCGGGCACCGCCCACATCGAACCGGGCGAGATCCTGGTCGCCCCGACCACGGATCCCGGTTGGACCCCGCTGTTCCTCACCGCCGGCGCGCTGGTCACCGAGACCGGCGCGATCATGGCGCACGGCCCGACCGTGGCCCGTGAGTACGGCATCCCCGCCGTCATCTGCGTGCCCGACGCCACCCGGCGGATCTCCACCGGGCAGATCGTCACGGTGGACGGTGCGGCCGGGACCGTCACCGTCACCGATGCGATCGCACTGTGAAAGCATCGGTGCCATGCCCAAGAAGGTCGACCGCCAGGAGCGCCGCACGCTCATCGCCGACGCGTTGATGCGGGTGGCGGCGGAGCAGGGCCTCGAGGCGGTCAGCCTGCGCCACGTCGCGGCCGAGGCCGGCGTCTCGGCGGGGATGGTGCAGCACTACTTCCGCACCAAGGACGAGATGATGGCGTTCGCGCTGGACGTGGTGCGCGAACGCGGTCAGGCGCGGGTCACCGCCGCGCTCTCCCGGCTGGGCGAGGACCCGGCCCCCCGGCTGCTGCTGCGGACGATGATCGCGGCCCTGCTGCCGCTGGACGAGCAGACGCGCGCCGACGGACGGGTGGCCCTGGCCTTCCTCGCCTACACCGCGGTACGACCGGCCGCCGCCACCGGCCTACGTACGGAGACCGCGCAGCTGAGCGCCTTCGTCTCCGGCATCCTGCCGGTCCCGGACCCGGACGACGCCGCCGCCGGCCTGCTGGCGCTCATGGAGGGGCTCGGTCTCTACCTGCTGGGCGGGCAGTACACCGCCGAGCAGGCGCTGCGCGCGCTGGACACCCACCTCGACCTGCTCTTCGGCCCGCCGGCGCCCGCCTGAGGCGGCGGCGCCGTCCGCGCCGCTCAAGCGGCGGCGCCGTCCGCGCCGCTCAGGCGGCGGGCGACCGCCGGGACAGGGCGTGCAGGGCCAGCAGCACCACCGCGAGGACCGTCAGCGCCGCACCGAGCAGGTTCAGCGAGGTGTTGCCGAGCAGCACGCCGAGCCCGGCCGGGATCAGCGCGCCACCGATCGCGGAGGCCCCGATCTGGAGACCGATGGCCCGGTCGGCGTGTGCCGCCCCGACCCGCTCCGCCGTGGTCAGGGTGAGCAGCGGGAAGACCGGCGCCGCGGCGAAGCCCAGCAGGAACAGGCCGGCGACGGCCAGCCAGCCCGAGCCGGGCAACGCGATGAGCAGGGCACCGGCCGCCATCCCGAGCAGACTCGCGGTCAGCACCCGCCCGGTCCCCAGCCGCTCGGCCACCAGCCCCTGCACCACCCGGCCGACGAAGAGGCTGCCCCAGTAGCCGGAGACGCAGAGGCCGGCGGTCGCGGCGGGCAACCCGCGCCCCTCGGTGAGCAGCAGGAACGCCCAGAGCCCGGCACTGATCTCGATGGCGACGTAGACGGCGAAGGCGAGGGCGCCGAGCCAGACGGCCGGCAGCCGCAGCGTCTCGCGTACCCGCACGGGCTGGTCCGCCAGCGCCACCGCCGCCCCGGTGACCGGCCCGCCCGCCGCCAGTGCGGCCGACGCCGGGCCGCCGGCCGGCCCGGCGGGGACCGGCGGGGTCGGCGCGGGCGTCGCCGCCGACCGGTCCCGCCAGGCGCGGACGGTGAGCGCGAAGGCACCGGCCAGCACCAGCTGGGCCGCCGCGGTGACGCCGTACCCCCAGCGCCAGCTCAGTCCGGCGCCGATCGTGGCCGTCATGATCAGCGGGCCGATCGCCACGCCGAGGCCGAAGAAGGCGTGCATCCAGTTCATGTGGCGCGGGCCGAAGGCGCCGGCCGCGTACGCGTTGAGCCCGGAGTCGATCGCGCCGGAGCCGAGCCCGAGGACCAGCGCGCAGCCGACCAGCACGGTCAGGGCGGGCGCCGAGGCGTACCCGGTGAGCGCCAGGCTGGCCAGCAGGGTGCTGCCGGCGAGCAACCAGCCCACCCCGAGCCGGGCCAGGGTGAAGCCGGCCAGCACGCTGGAGGTGAGGTAGCCGACGGTGCCGGCGGTGATCAGCAGCCCGACCGCCTCGGTCGGTACGCCGAGGTCGGCGCGGATCGACGGCCAGCCGACCCCGAGCAGCCCGTCGGGCAGCCCGAGGCTGACGAAGGCGAGGTAGGCCAGTAGGAGCAGCGAGGCGCGGGGTGGTGCGGAGGACATGGTCGCCCATCCTGCCGCATCCGTCGAGAACGACTCCCGCCGGTGGCCGCCTCCCCCGAACCGGCAAGATGGAACGCCCGGACGGGTAGTAATCCGGACAGGCCATCCAGAATCCGCCGTTCGGCTGACGGCAAGCCGAGGTCGTCGCGCGAGACTTTCGGGATGCAACAGGGCTCCGGCTTTCTCACCCCTCGTCAGCGTCGCCTCGCCTGGCTCGGCTTCCTGCTCGCCGCGCTCCAGGCTCCGGTCTCCGCCAGGTTCGCCTCGGACGACTCGTGGCTGTTCAGCCTCTGCGTCGCGCTCATGGTGGCGACCGTGATCATCGCCGACGACGCCAGCCGGCGCCGGCCGGCCGACGCGCCGACCGTCGACTAGCCGCCGCTGCCGGGGCGGGCCTCGTGCCCCGGCCGGCCCCGGGTCCGCCGCCGCTCCTTCATCTCCGCCTCGTACAGGTGGCGGCGTCCGCCGACCAGCTCGTCCCGGGCGTCGCGGTCCAGTTCGCGGAAGACCGCGTGGTAGTTGTCGTCGAAGTCCTCGACGATCTGGAAGGTCCAGCGCCCGGCGATCACGTTGCGCCCGAGCAGCTCGGTGGAGATCCGTTCCGCGATCGCGTCGTGGCCCGCGGACCGGAACAGCTCGACCGCGTCGTCGAGCATCAGGTCGGCGTGCCCGATCAGCTGGTGCAGGGAGTACAGGTGCCCACGGGCCCGCTCGACCGTCTCCAGCGCCTCGCTCAGCTTGCCCAGCGCGGCCACCGTCTCGTCGCTCACCCCGTCGGGGCGGCGGTGTCGCTGGTCCGGGCCGTCCTCGTGCTGTCCCATCCGTCCCTCCACGGTGCCGGCTACGCCCGATCGCGCGCCGTACTCCTTCTGCCCCGGGTACGCCGGGTCAATCCCCGCGGGGGAGGCCCGCCGACCGGAAGAGGGACCGGTACCGGCCGAGCGGCCGAGGCCGCCGGGCCCACCGGTGACTAGCCTCGGGTCCCATGCGTGTGCCGTACTCCCAGGTCGCGACCCGGACCGCCGCCGCCTCGGCGCGGACCGCCCTCGCCCTGCTCTCCGCCTCGGTCGGGGCCGACGGCCTCGCCGCGGCAGCCAACCGCCCGGGCCTGCTCGCGCTGGTCGACCAGCACGCCGCCGCGATCCGCGACAGCCTGGACGGCGACCGTCGCCCGCTGACCCCGGCCGCCCTCGCCGGGTACGCCGAGGGCGTGCGCGCGGCGGCCGTGGAGCACGGCTGGACCCCTCCGGTCGGGTCGCCCGACTGGACGGAGCCGGACTGGCTGCTCACCCGCCTGCTGGCGGTCTGCGCCCTGGCCCGCACGCTCGACCCCCGGCACCTCGAAGCGGCGTAGCCGCCGCCCCCGGGAGGGCGCCCGCGTCCGCGCGGACACCCTCCCCCGGTACGTCCCCTCAGCTGCCCGGACGGCGGAACTGCTGGGTCTGCTCGCCAGCGGCGCCGGCCATCGGCCGGACCTCCTCGACGGGCGCCTTGGCGCGCGCCCGCTCGCCGGCCCGGTCGGCCATCTGGCGGTCGACGTCGCCCCGCCCGGCGTTCTGCGCCCGACGGTGCTCCTGGATCGCCCGCGACTCCTCGGCCAGGCGGTCCAGCCAGCCGTCCAGGCGCTTCTGCATCGGCCGCACCAGACCACCACCGACGCCGACGATCAGGATGCCGGCGACCGTGGCCAGGACGGCGACCAGCACCGGCGTGGTCACCGCGGTGGCGATGCCCACCTGGTTGAGCGCGGCGATGACGCCGAGCCCCAGGATGAAGACGGCGACCACGTCGGCCAGGATCCTGCCGTACGGGAGCCCGCCCAGCGCGCCGGTGACCAGATCGCGGACCGCGTTGGCGATGGCGGCCGCGATGACCACGATGATGATCGCCACGAAGGCACGGGGCAGCCACGCCACCACGCCGCGGATCAGGTCACTGATCGCGTTGGGACCCCACACCCCGAAGGCGAACTGCAGGGTGAACAGCAGGACCGCGTAGTACGCGAGCTTCGCCAGGATGTCGCTGGCGTCGTACTTGGTGCGTTCCAGCGCCCGTTTGACGCCGCCCCGTTCGACCGCCTTGTCGAAGCCCACCCGTTCCAGCACCGCGTCCACGATCTTGAGGACCGCTCGGGCGATGAGCCAACCCACCACGAGGATGGCGATGAACGCGATGGCCCTCGGGATGAAGAGCAGCACTGACCGCCACGTGTCGGTCAGGGCGTCACCGATGTCGGCCTGCCCGGCCGCGAGGGTTTTCGTCATGATGTCCCTCCTGTCCTATGGACTGCGCCGCCCGCTTACCCCCTCGCCCCCGCAGCACGCCGCGAAGGCGACCCCCAATTTCCCGACACGACCGGGTAAAGCGCCCTTGAGCTGCCCTAACGTCCCACCGGACGGGCCTGCGGGGGCATGATCGGACCTCCTCGGCGGCCGTTGGCTAGGCTGCGGACATGCCAGGCACGGTCGGGCGGGTTCCCACGCCACCAGCCGCCACCCCGGAACCCAGCGCGGTCTCCCAGGTGGCGGCCGCTGTGCTCGCCCACCCGTGGGTGGACACCTCGCTCGGGGCGCCGCAGGAGTGGGACCCCTCGGTCCGCGCCCTGGTGGACGTGCTCCTCGCCACGCCGGTGCCGATGGCGCTCTACCACGGCGACGAGTTCGTGATGCTCTACAACCAGGGCTACTCCGAGCTGATCGGCGACCGGCACCCCGCCGCCCTCGGCCGTCCCGCCCCCGAGGTCTTCGCCGACGTCTGGCACCACCCGGGCGTCGGCGACGTCATCGAGCGCGCGTACCGGCACGGCGAGTCCTACCTGCAGAAGGAGTCGGTGCTGCCGTTCGAGCAGCACCTGGGGGCGGCCGGGGACCATCCGGTGTTCACCCGTGGCCACTCGCCGGTGCGCGACAGCACCGGCCGGATCGTCGGCGTGCTCACCGTCGCCGCGCAGACCACCCAGCTGACCCAGCAGCTGCAGAGCCTCAGCGACTTCGCCGCGGCCCTGTCCGGCACGCTCACCCTGGACGACGTGGCCCGGGTCACCCTGCGGTACGCGCTGCACGCCTTCGACGCCGACCGGGTCAGCTTCGCCGTGGACGACGGCCCGGCCTGGCGGCTCGTCCGTCGCCTGCGGGGCGAGCTGCTGGACGAGGCCGACGAGCGGCTCCCGCCGCTGTGGCGGCCCACCCCGGCCGACTCCCCGGCGCCGGTGGTGACGACCGCCCGCAGCGGGGTGCCCTTCTTCGCCGGTGACGGCCAGCCGCTGCGGAACAGCGCGGTGGACCGGCACGACCAGAAGATCCGCGCGCTGGCCGCGCTGCCGCTGCGCTCGGCGGTGATCCGGGGCGGGTTGGCCGTCGGCCACCAGGCGCCGCACGGCTGGACCGCGGCGGAGCGCGCCCTGCTGGCCGCCTCGGCGGAGCTGGTCGGCCAGGCGGCCGAGCGGGCCCGGCGGTTCGAGACCCAGCACGGCACCGCCCAGCTGTTGCAGCGCAGCATGCTGCCGGAGCGGCTGCCGGCCCTGCCCCGGCTGCGCATCGCCGCCCGCTACGACCCGGGAGTCGACGGCAACGCCGCCGGCGGCGACTTCTACGACGCGTTCCTGCTGCCCACCGGCGGACTGGGCGTGGTGCTCGGCGATGTCGCCGGGCACGACGTGCAGGCCGCCGCCCGGATGGGACAGGTCCGCGCGGCGCTGCGCGCCCTCGCGCTGGCCGACTCGCGCCCCGACGCCGTGCTGACCGGGCTGGACCGGCTGGTGGCCAGCCTGGGCACCGAGACGGGGACGCAGGAGCTCTTCGTGACCGTGGTCTTCGGGGTGGTCGACGCCGACCGGGGTGAGGCCACCCTGGCCAGCGCCGGGCACCCGCCGCCGCTGATCCGTCACGGCCGTCCCGACGGCACGGCCACCGCCGGGTACGTCGACGTGCCCACGGGCGCGCCGCTGGGCCTGGGCTGCCGGCCACGGACCGTCACGGTGCCCTTCGCGCCGGGGGACACCCTGCTGCTGTACAGCGACGGGGTGGTGGAGCGCCGCTGGCAGGACCTCTCCGCCGGGTTGGACGGGCTCGCCGAGGCGGTCGCCGGGGCGGCCAGCGGGGACCCGCGAGCGCTCTGCGCAGTCGCCACCGGTGCGGTCGCCGGCGCCACCGAGGACGACGTGGCGGTGCTGGCGGTCGAGCACGCGCTGAAGCCGAGCCGCTCGGCCAGTATGGAGATGCCGGCCGAGCCGACCGCGCCGAGCCGGGTGCGGCACTGGCTGACCGCGCAGCTCACCGAGTGGCGGGTGCCGGAGGCGGTGATCGGCGCGGCGGTGCTCTGCACCAGCGAGCTGACCACCAACGCGCTGCTGCACGCCGGCACCGCGGCCCGGGTGGAGATCGACCTGAGCGCGGAGCGGCTGCTGGTCTCGGTGGCCGACTCGGGCACCCGGGGGACAGTGACCCGTGCCCAGACCGACACGCTGAGCAGCCGGGGCCGGGGGCTCGGGCTGATCGAGCAGCTCAGCGACGCGTGGGGCACCGACCCGACGGTGCGCGGTTCGACGGTCTGGTTCGAGATCCTGGTGCCGAACGGGTGAGCCGGGGGGTCAGCGCGCCCCGATCCGGGTAGGAGATCCCCCATGAGCGGCGAGATTCCCACCGGTGTCCTCTTCGACGTCGACGGCACCCTGGTCGACACCACCTACCTGCACACGGTCAGTTGGTGGGAGGCGCTACGCCAGGCCGACCACCCGGTGCCGATGGCGCTGATCCACCGGTCCATCGGGATGGGGTCGGACAAGCTCCTCGACCACCTGCTCGGCCCGGAGCGGGATCGGGGCGGGGACAGCAAGCTCCGCGACGCCCACGACAGCCTCTTCGCCGAGTACTGGGAGCGGCTCACGCCGCTGCCCGGCGCCGCCGACCTGCTGCGGGCCTGCGCGGCCCGGGGGCTGCGGGTGGTCCTGGCCACCTCCGCCGCCGAGCACGAGGTGACCGCACTGCGGGCCGCCCTGGACGCGGACGACGTGATCGACACGGTCACCTCGTCCGCCGACGCCGAGGAGAGCAAGCCGGCACCGGACATCCTCGTCGCCGCCCTGGAGCAGTCCGGCCTGGACCCCCGGCGGGTGGTCTTCGTCGGCGACTCGGTCTGGGACGTCGCCGCCGCCGGCAAGCTCGACATCCCCTGCGTGGGGCTGACCTGCGGCGGCACCAGCCGGGGCGAGCTGGCCGGGGCGGGCGCGGTCGCCGTGTACGACGACCCGGCAGCCCTGCTCGCCGCGCTGGCCGACTCCCCGCTCGCCGCTCCGCGCCCGGCGTCAGGGCAGAACAAGCCGGACAGCGAGGCTTAGGCCCCCGGAGCACGGGGCACAGTTCCCCATCTCGCCCCGGTTCGTGGGCGAGATGGGAGAGGTGGTGCCGTGGAGCCGGTCGATGTCGCGTTCGCCCTGGTGGGTGTGGGGGCCCTGCTGGCCGGGATCCTCCCCCGCATGCTGGAGCGCCGCCCGCTGTCCATGCCGATCGCGTTCCTCGGCCTCGGGATGCTGGTCTTCCTGCTGCCCATCGGGCTGCCGTCGCCGGATCCGCTGGCCCACCGGGAGCTCACCACCCACCTCACCGAGATCGGCGTGATCGTCGCCCTGATGGGTGCCGGCCTCAAGATCGACCGCCCGCTGAGCTGGAGGCGCTGGTCGTCCACCTGGCGGCTGCTGGCGATCACCATGCCGCTGTGCATCGCGGCGGTGGCGCTGCTGGGCTGGTGGTGGGCGGGCCTGGTACCGGCCGCCGCGCTGCTGCTGGGCGCGGCGCTCGCCCCGACCGACCCGGTGCTCGCCGCCGACGTGCAGGTGGGCGAGCCGACCGACGCGGAGGACTCCGAGGACGAGGTGCGGTTCGCACTGACCTCCGAGGCGGGCCTGAACGACGGGTTGGCGTTCCCGTTCGTCTACGCCGCCATCGCGATCGCCGGCACCAGCCTCGCCCCGGCGCAGTGGTTCGCCGACTGGTTCGCCATCGACGTGCTGTGGAAGATCGCGGCAGGCGTCGGCGGGGGCCTGCTGGTCGGCTGGCTGCTCGGCAAGCTCTTCTTCCGCGCCCCCAGCGACCTGCGGCTGGCCCGGCACGCCGAGGGTTTCCTCGCGCTGGCCGCGACCTTCCTGGCGTACGGGCTGGTCGAGGTGATCGGCGGGTACGGCTTCCTGGCCGTCTTCGTCGCCGCGCGGGCGATCCGGGCCGCGGAGCGGACCCACGAGTTCCACTCGGTGCTGCACGACTTCGCCGAGCAGATCGAGCGCCTGCTGACCGTGATGCTGCTGCTGCTCTTCGGCGGCGCGGTGATCGGCGGCCTGCTGGCCCCGCTGACCTGGCGGGCGGCGGCGGTCGGGCTGGCGTTGGTCTTCGTGCTCCGGCCGCTGTTCGGCTGGCTGTCGCTGCGGGGCGCGCCCGGCCGGCCGGCGGAGCACTGGGTGATCTCGGCGTTCGGCATCCGTGGCGTGGGCTCGTTCTACTACCTGGCGTACGCCACCACCGCGACGGACTTCCCGCAGGCGGAGCTGCTCTGGGCCACCGTCGGCCTGGTGGTGGTCGTCTCGGTGGTGGTGCACGGGGTCGCCGCCACCCCGGTCATGCAGCTGCTGGACCGGGCGGGCGAGCGCACCTCCGACCCCTCAGAGCGGGAAGGCGCCCGGGGCGAACCCGCGCTCGGTGGCGCCCGCGGCTGACCGGGGCGCGGGTATCGACACCGGCGGCAGCGCCAGGTGGACCCGGACGGTGGTGGTCCCGCCGGCGCTGCCGACGTCGACCAGGTCGCAGAGCTGGTGCACCAGCAGCAGCCCCCGGCCGCGCTCGGCGGTGGCCGCTTCGGGGATCCGGCCGGCGAGCGGATCGGCCGGCCCACCGGCCGCGCTGACCTCGCAGGCCAGCGCGCCGGCGGTCAGCCACCACCGGGCGGTCGCCGGCCCGCCGGCGTGGCTGATCGCGTTGGTGGCCAGCTCGGTGACCACGATCCGCAGGTCGTCGGTGCGGTCGGCGGGCAGCCCGGCGGCGTGGGCGTCGGCCGCGACGGCCGCCCGCAGCGCGCCGAGCCCGGCCGCCGTGACCGGCATGGTGGCGGCGTGGCCGGGTGGCGGCGACAGCGGGGCGGCGCACCCGGCGAGCACCTGCTCCGGGGGCTGGTAGTCGACGCTCGGACCGGTTCCCGCGCCGCCGCGTACGACGGGGTGGGTGCGGCGCGCGTCGGCGAGGGCCTCGGCCGGCAGGCGGTCCCGGTCGAAGAGGCAGAGCACGGTGAGCGGGTACGACCCCAGCGCCAGATTGATCATGGCCTCGTGCTCGACGCAGTGCCGGTACGTCGCGGCGGGCCGGCCGGGCCAGAGCGACTCCCCCACGATCCACGACCGCCGGCCGGAATGCCGGTGCACGAAGTCGCGCAGCACCGCCGGGATGATCGCCGCCGGGTTACGCCCGAGGGCACTCATGTCGGCCAGGGTGACCCCGTCGGCGGCGCCGAGCGTGGGGCCGACCCGGGCCAGCCGGTCGGCGGGCACCGCGACCAGCACCGGCTCACCCGCGGCCCGCCCCTGCGCCACGAAACCGGTGATCGCGTCGAGGTAGCCGCGGTCGTCGTCGTAGAACAACGCGTCGTGCCGCAGGCCGTCAGGAACGGTCATGCCGTCCTGCGCCCCCGTCCGGCAGCTTCCACTCGCGCACCTCCCCGCAGGGAACGGTACGCCCCGCCCGCGCCGGCCGGCACGCGGACCGGCAGCGGTCAACCACCCACCGTGAGCAACCGCTCGGCCAGGGCCCGGCCGAGGTCCCGCCCGGACCGCCACGCGCTCTGCACCCGGGGCTTGCCGAACGCGTCCCCGGCCAGCCCGATCCCCTCGTCGTCGAGGTGGTACGTCCCGACCCCGCCGGCCGTCGGCTTGGCGTACGTCCACCGGTGCACGTGCACCAGCTCGGCCGGCTCGGGCAGGCCGAGCAGGTCGCGGACCGCCTGCTCGACGGGCGGGCCGGCCGCGCCGGGCTGGGTCAGGTGCCCGGCGGCGAACTCCGGCGTGGTGTGCGCGACCAGCACCGGGGCGTCGTCCCCCCGGCGGTCGCCGTCGTCGCAGACCAGCGCGAGCACGGGGTGGTCGTTGACGAAGGCTCCCCGGAAGTCCGCCCACCGGCGGCTCGGGAAGCGCAGCACCGTGGCGAGCGAGGGCGACCAGCGCTGCTCCCCGACGGCCCGGGTGGCCGCGGTGAGCGCCGGGTCGAGCAGCGGCGCCGCCTGCGGACCGGGCACGCAGAGCGCCACCGCCGCGCACGACCGACCGTCCACCACCGGACCCGGTCGCACCGACGTGACCGGCCGGTCGACCGTGACGGGCAGATCCCGGGCCAGCTCCTCGACCAGGGAGCGCAGGCCGCGCGGGGCGGCCCAGCGTCGCGGCCCGGACACCTCCCGGTGACCGTCGGCGCCGTACGCGAGGAAGGTGTCGGTCCACTCCCGGACCAGCCCGGCGGCGCGCCACCCCTCGACGACCTCGGTGAAGTCGGGGTCGTCGGCGGTGAGGTACGCCGCGCCCGTGTCGGTGGGGCGCCCGTCGAACCGTCTGCTGGCCAGCCGCCCGCCGGGCACCCGGCCGCGCTCGCGGACCTCCACCGGGACGCCGGCCCGCACCAGCTCGCCGGCGCAGGCCACCCCGGCGATGCCGGCTCCCACCACGATCACACCCGAGTCCACCCGGTGATCGTATGTGCCGGGATCGACGTCGGCATGAAGGACGAACTTCGGGGGTAGTGGTACACCTGTTCGAGGAAAGGGTGACCATCATGACGGACCGCAACAGCCAGCAGCCCGATCCGCGCGGCGCGATCAAGGACCCGGACGAGTGGGTCACCGGCGCCGAGCCGCCGACCGCCGCGCAGGAGTCGTACCTGCACACGCTGGCCCGGGAGGCCGGCGAGGAGGTGCCGGACGACCTGACCAAGGCCGAGGCGTCCCGCCGGATCGACGAGCTCCAGGAGGAGACCGGCCGGGGCCGGTAGGCCTCAGCGCGGGGGCAGGCGGTGCAGTTCGACCTCGTCGAGCCGCCCCGCCGCCACCCGCGCGGTGAGGTAGGTGGCGTACGGCTGGGCCCGCCGGTCGGTGGGCGAACCCGGGTTGAGCAGCCGCAGCCCGTTCGGGGCGACGGTGTCCCACGGGATGTGCGAGTGGCCGAAGACGAGCAGGTCGCAATCCGGGAAGCGGGCGGCGCAGCGCTCCTCCCGCCGGGTCTTCGGGCCGGTCTCGTGCACCATCGCCACCCGCAGGCCGGCCAGCTCGACCCGGGCCACCTCGGGCAGGCGGGCCCGCAGTTCGGGGCCGTCGTTGTTGCCGTACACCCCGATCGACCGGCGCGCGCGGGCCTCGATCGCGTCCAGCAGCGCCACGTCCACCCAGTCCCCCGCGTGCAGCACCACGTCGGCGGCGTCGATCGCCGCCCACAGCGGCGCCGGCAGGTCCCTGGCCCGCTTCGGGACGTGGGTGTCGGCCGTGATCACCAGACGCATGCCCTCATTCTCGGGCAACCCGACCCGGACCGCAGGGGCCCCCGGCACCGGAATCCCGATGCCGGGGGCCTCGGCTGCCCGGTGGTCAGGGCAGGGTCCAGCGCTGCGCGCCGCTGCCGTTGCAGTCGTAGAGCTGCAACTGGTTGCCGTCGGCGGCGTTCGAGCCGGGGATGTCCAGGCAGCGCCCGGACTGCGGGTTCTTCAGGCTCCCGTCGGGTTGGGCGGCCCACTGCTGGGCGCCGGTGCCGTTGCAGTCGTACAGCTGGATCGGGGTGCCGTTGGTGGTGCCGCTGCTCTTGGCGTCCAGGCACTTGCCGAGCCCGCGGACCGTCCCGTCGCCGGGCAGCGTCCAGCGCTGGGCGCCGGTGCCGTTGCAGGTCCAGATCTGCACCCTGGTGCCGTTGGCGGTGTTGCTGGAGGCGATGTCGACGCACTTGCCGAGGCCCTTGATCTCACCGGTGCGTGCCCCGGTGCCGACCCCGGGGCCGGTGAAGGTGTAGCTGTCCACGTCGAGCAGCGCTCCGCTGCCGCCGGTGAAGACCAGGTACAGGTCGTGGGTGCCGTCGTCGGGCCGGGACACCGTCGCGCTGATCTCGGTGTAGTTGTCCCAGCCACCGGTGTTCGGCACCGCGATCCGGGCGACCTCCGGGCCGGTGGGCGAGTCGTACCGGAAGGAGACGGTGCCGCCCGGTCCGCCGGAGGAGACCCGGGCCTTGACCCCGGTGATGCCCTTCAGGCTGACCGCGTGGTGTCGGACGTTCTCACCGTTCTGGATGTCGCCGAGCCGCTTGCCGCCCTCGGCGGCGGACTGGTCGATCACCTTCGGCCCGTTGAGCGTGACGTGGTGCTCGGCCTGCCACTGCTTGGGGTAGAGGCTGATCTCCTTCTCCCCGGTCAGCGCCACCGAGCCGGTCGCGCCCTTGTCGGTGTAGCTGCCCCGCAGGACGAAGAAGAGCACCGAGTCCGGGCCGGCGTGCACCGGGCCGGTGTTGAAGGTGGCCCCGCAGCCGGTCCCCTGCCCCTCCTCGTGGGCGTGCTCCTGGTGCCCGAGCGCGGCCCGGACCACCACCGCCGAGCAGGCCGGGGTGCCGTCCTGCGGGTCGCTGGCCGAGGCGGAGACCGTCAGGTCCTGGCCCCAGTCGAA
Organism: Micromonospora psammae; assembly: GCF_036902725.1. Lineage (NCBI taxonomy): Bacteria > Bacillati > Actinomycetota > Actinomycetes > Micromonosporales > Micromonosporaceae > Micromonospora > Micromonospora psammae. Next base: position 22,898 of record NZ_JBAKHM010000010.1, read on the forward strand.
GAGGCCGCCGGCCGGCAGCCCGCTCAGGGTGACCGTCGGCCGGTTGTTGCCGACCACGATCGGCACCGTGGTGGTGCCGCTGCGTCCGGTGCCGTCGCTGACCGTCAGCCGGGCGTTGAAGCTGCCGTTGGAGGGGTACGTGAACGAGGGGTTGGCCGCCGTCGAGTCGACGCTGCCGTTGTCGGTGAAGTCCCAGGCGTACGTCAGCGGGTTGCCGTCGGGGTCGGAGCTGCCGGCGCTGGAGAAGGTGACGGCCAGCGGCGCGAGCCCGTTGTCCTTGTCCACCGTGGCCTTGGCCACCGGCGACCGGCCGCCCTGCACGTAGTTGATCTTGTAGAGCCCGGCGTCGGCGGCGCCGGAGAACCAGCCGCTGCCGTACTCCAGCAGGTAGAGCGAGCCGTCCGGGCCGAACTCCGCGTCGATCGGGTGCACGAAGGACATCCCCGACAACACCGGCTCGATCACGGTCGGCGCGCCGGTGGCCGGATTGCCGTTGTCGAACTGGACCTCCTTGATCCAGTTACGGCAGTACTCGGTGATCAGCCACTTGTTGTCGTAGTACGCCGGCCACTTGACCTCGGAGTTCAGGTTCGGGTCGTAGTGGTAGACCTCGGTGTGGGCCGGCGAGCCGCAGCCGCCCGGGTTGTCCAGCGCCGGCCAGTCCTCGCTGCCGCCGTGCTGCTCCCAGACCAGCGCCGGCTTGGTCGGCGGGAGCTGGTTCAGGCCGGTGTTGCGGGGCGAGTCGTTGACCGGGCCGGTCGAGCCGCCACAGGGGAACCAGCCGCGTGGCGCGTTGGCGGCGAAATCCCAGTCGTTGTAGGCCACGTTCGGCCCACCGCAGTACGGCCAGCCGTAGTTGCCGGGGCCGGTGGCCCGGTTGAACTCGTCGTACGCGGCCGGGCCCCGGTTGGCGACGTCGGCGCCGGCGTCGGGGCCGACCTCGCCCCAGTAGAGGGTGTTGCCGGCCTTGCGGTCGACCCAGATCCGGTACGGGTTGCGTACCCCCATCACGTAGATCTCGGGCCGGGTCTTCGCGGTGCCGACGGCGAAGAGGTTGCCCGACGGGATGGTGTAGCTGCCGTCGTTCTCCGGGTGGATCCGGTTGATCTTTCCGCGCAGGTCGTTGGTGTTGCCGGAGGTGCGCTGCGCGTCGTACTGCGGGTTGCGGCTGGTCCGTTCGTCGATCGGCGCCATACCGGCGGAGTCGCCGCCGGAGTTGGTGTTGTCGCCGACGGCGAAGTAGAGGTTGCCGGCGGAGTCCCAGCTCATGGAGCCGGCGGAGTGGCAGCAGAGGTCCCGCTCGGTGGGCCACTCGATGAGCATGTCCTCGCTGGCCGGGTCCAGCACCAGCGTGCTGGCGTTGAAGGTGAACCGGGAGATCCGGTTGACCAACGGGGTGACCTTGGGTGAGTAGAACAGGTACACCCAGCGGTTGGTGGCGAAGCCGGGGTGCAGGGTGATGCCGATCAGGCCGTCCTCGTACCGGGCGTCGAGGGCGAGGGTGAGCGCCACGGTGGTGGACTTCGTCGCCGGGTTGTAGAGGCGGACCTGACCGCCACCGTTGCTGGTGCCCCGGTTGATGTAGAGGACCTTGCCGTCGGGCAGCACGGCGAGTTCGATCGGCTCGCCCATGGTGAGCCCGCCGTCGAGGGCGACCTTCTCGAAGCCGCTGGTCGCCGGGGGCGCGAGCGCCGCGGCGGCCCGACCGGCGACCGGCGCCACCGCCGCCTGGTCGGCGGGATGGCCACCGGGGTGGCCGGGGTGGGCGAGAGCGGCGGGGGGCCGGATGGCGACGGTGGTCAGGAGCGTGAGCAGGGCGGTGACGACGAGGAGTCGTCGGCGGGTGCGTGGCACGGGTCCTCCAGGGGGTGAGGCGACTCGTTGCCCCTCCCGCCGACAGGGGCACGCGTTGCGAAGACATTAACGTCTTTCACTCCCGTTGAACAGAAGTCCGCACACTGGTGACGAAAGTTGCCAACGACCCGTGGAAAGTCCCGGCCACGACGCCGCCCGGCTCCCCGCGAACCGCGGGGAGCCGGGCCGCCGGGCGCAACGCCCGGCTCAGGCGCCCTGACCCTGGTTCTGCATCAGGCCACCGTCCATGAAGTACGTCGAGCCGGTCACGTAGTCGGCGTCGTCGCTGGCCAGGAAGACCGCCAGCTTCGCGATCTCGACCGGCTCGGCGGCCCGCTTCCACGGGATGCTCTGCACCTGCTCCTCCAGGTACGCCGGGTCGTCGATGGCCCGCTGGTTGAACGGGGTGAGCACCATCCCGGGCCCGATGTTGTTGACGTTCATGCGCATCGGGGCCACCTCCAGGGCGAGGCTGTTGGCGAACTCCAGCATGCCCCCCTTGCTGGTGTCGTAGTCCGCGCCGCCGGCCCGCGCGACCTCCTGGTGGATCGAGGTGATGTTGATGATCCTCCCGCGTCCACCCTGGTCGCGACGGTGCCGCACGAACCGCCGGGAGCAGAAGAACGTGCCGTAGAGGTTGGTCCGGATCGCCCGGTCCCAGATCTCGGTGTCCAGGTCGGCGACCGGGATGCCGGCGGCGTCCACACCCGCGTTGTTCATCAGGATGTCCAGCGTGCCGAACGCGCCGAGGGCCTCGTCGAACATCGCCTCCACCTGGTGCTCGACGCTGATGTCGCCCTGCACCACCACGGCCCGCCGGCCGGCGCGCTCCACCTCGGCCTTCGTGTGGTTCGCCCCGGCGTGGTCGTGCAGGTAGTGCACCACCACGTCGGCGCCCTCCCGGCCGAACTCGATAGCGGTGGCCTGCCCGATCCCCGAGTCCGAGCCGGTGATCAGGGCGGTCTTGCCCTCCAGGCGTCCGGTCATCAGCGTGCTCCCTCCGTGAATCCCGTGCCGACCGGCACGGGCTGTCGGTCGCCGGCCGGCCGCACCCGCTCGGCGGCGTCGGTGATCCGGCCGGCGGTAGTGATCAGGCCGATGTGCGAGAAGGCCTGCGGGAAGTTGCCCAGTTGCTCCCCGGTGGCCTGGTCGATCTGCTCGGCGTAGAGCCCGAGGTCGTTGCTCCGGGCGGCGAGCTGCTCGAAGAGCTGGTCGGCCCGATCCAGCTCGCCGGCCTCGGCCAGGCAGGCCGCCAACCAGAACGAACAGATGACGAAGCCCGCCGGGTCCTCGTCCCACCGGCGCAGCAGGCCGTCGTGGGAGAGCTCGCGCTCGACCACCCGGATGGTGGAGCGCATCCGCGGATCGTCGGCGGGCAGGAAGCCCACCAGCGGCATCTGGAGCACCGAGGCGTCGAGCTGGTCGGAGTCGAAGGCCCCGGTGTACGCCCCGAGCCGCTCGTTCCAGCCCCGGCTCAGCACCGCCGCCCGGACCTCGTCCCGGGCCTTCGCCCAGCGGGCGATCTCGGCCTGGTCGCCGATCCGCGGGCCGAAGCGCACCGCCCGGTCCAGCGCCGTCCAGCACTGCACCTTGGACGAGACGTAGTGCCGCTCGACGTCCCGGGCCTCCCACATCCCGGCGTCGGGCCGGCGCCAGTCCAGCACCGCCTTCTCGGCCAGGGCGTGCAGCAGGTGCCGGACGTCCGGCGTCATCGGATCCAGGTAGTGCCGCATCAGCCAGGCCGCGTCGAGGATCTCACCGAGCACGTCGTTCTGCCGCTGCTTCCAGGCGTCGTTGCCGACGAGGACCGGCCGGCTGCCGGCGTAGCCGGCGAGGTGTTCGAGGGCGTGTTCGGTGAGGTCCCGCTCGCCCTCGACGCCGTACATGATCGGCACCGGGGCGTCGCCGATCCGGCCCATCGCCCGCGACACCCAGGTGAACTGCCGGTTCGCCTCGTCGGGACAGGCGGCCAGCCAGAGCGCCTGGAGGGTGAGGCTGAAGTCGCGGACCCAGACGAAGCGGTAGTCGTAGTTGCGGTCGCCGCCCAGCAGCTCCGGCAGCGAGGTGGTCGCCGCCGCGACGACCGCCCCGCTGGGCTGGTACGTCATGCCCTGCACCACCATCGCGCTGCGCCGCACCTGCTCCCGGTAGCGGCCCCGGTAGTCGTGCAGGTTGGCCCAGGAGCGCCAACCGGCGACCGCGTCGGCGACCACCTGGTCGGCGTCGGGCAGCGCCGGCTCCCGGTCCTCGTAGGCGTGGGCGAATCCGAGGGTGAAGCGGTAGGTGTCGCCGGCCCGCACGGTGACCCGGCCGGTGGCGTCGCCGTCCCCGCACGCCAACGGCACCTCGGAGCGCAGACTGAGCCGGCAGGCCCCGGCGTTCGCCTCGATCACCCCGCCGGTCTCCACCAGGTAGGCGGTGACCAGGCCGTACGCGAAGCGGGGTCGGTACTCCACCCGGATGGGCACCTCACCGGAGAGACCCTCGACCACCCGGCCGAGCACCCCGGGCGAGCGCCGTCCGATGTCGTGCCCCCGCGCGCCGGGCTCCAACGCCAGCGCGTCGGTGACCGCCACCGACCCGCGCGCGCAGGTGAAGACGGTCCGCAGCACCAGCGTGTCCTCCAGGTAGGACCGTTCGGTGGTGAAGTCCCCCTCGGGCCGGATCGACCAGTGACCCGCCCGGTCGTCGAGCAGCCGCCCGAAGATCGAGGGATTGTCGAACCGGGCCGGACACCACCAGTTGACCGAGCCGTGCCGGTCCACCAGCACGGCGCTGCGTCCGTCCGCGAGGAAGCCGTGATCGCTGATCCGTCCGCTCTCCACGCGAGTGGCTACCCGGGCCGGCGTGGTGGCATTCCTCGCCGACGGCGGCGTTACCGCGCGCACTGGGCGGGAACCCGGACCGTTGACGAAGGAGGACGCTATGAGCAGACCCTCGACCCCGACCGCCGGCTGGCGACCCGGGATGCCGGGCGGCGAGAACCTCCCGTCCGGTCCGGCCGGCCGGCCGGCGACGCCCGGCGGGGACGGGCACGGTCCCGAGACCGGCCCGCCCACCGTGACGATCGGCTCGTACCCGGATTATCCGTCCGCACAGCGGGTGGTGGACTACCTGGCGGACAACCGGTTCCCGGTGGAGCACACCGCGATCGTGGGCACCAACCTGACTCTGGTGGAGACGGTGCTCGGCCGGCTCACCACGGGACGGGCCGCCCTGCTCGGCGCGGGCACCGGCGCCTGGTTCGGCCTCTTCATCGGCCTGCTGTTCGGCATCTTCACCGTCGGCAACTGGGTCGCGGTGATCCTGGTCGGCCTGGTCATCGGCGCGATCTGGGGTGCGGTCTTCGGCGCGGTGGCGCACGCCATGTCCGGTGGCCAGCGCGACTTCACCTCGGCGAGCTCCCTGCGCGCCGGCCAGTACGCGGTCATCGTGGACGCGGACCTGGCCGACCAGGCGCGGCAACTGCTCGGTCGGATGCACCTGACCCCGACCGGCGCGACCGCCCGCTGAGCCACCGGCGGACGCCCCGGCGCGGTACGCGCCGGGGCGTCACCCCGTGTCGACGCCCGGTCAGTGCCGGTACGTCAGCTCTCCGGCGCGCAGCGGGACCTCCACCCGGTTCTCCGGCGGGGCGAGCGGGCAGGCCCACCGGTCGTCGTACGCGCAGCTGGGGTTGTAGAGGTAGTTGGCGTCGAGGCGTACCCGCCGGTCGGGCAGCACGGTCAGGCCCCGGCCGAAGCTGCCCTTGACCGTGTCGGTCAGGTACCGGCCCCCGCCGTAGCTCTCCGCCCCGCAGGTGCCGTCGCGCAGCGGCACGAAGAGCCCGCCCCCGTACGCCTCGATCCACCAGAGGGTGAGCGGGCCCCACGGGGTCTCCGCGACCGCGACCCGCCGGTAGTCGACCACGCCGTCGGGCCCACCGGTGTCGATGCTCATCGTGCCGGAGGCGGGCCGCAGCGGCGCCTCCACGACGGCGTCCGGGTTCGGCGGGAACCAGCCCAGCCCGGTGAAGGCGGCCCGGTCCGCCGCCGGCAGGGGGCTCTGCGGATGCCGGGCGAACAGCTCGTCGCGGGCCGCCCGGAAGCCGCCGAGGTCCAGGTCGGAGAGGTAGAGCCGGGCCACGCGCTCACGCCAGTCGAGCAGTTCGAGGTCGTCCACCCTCCGACCCTAATCCCGTGCACGCCTCAGCCGTCGGTGACCAACCGGGCGTGCAGGTGCTCGTCGTAGCGTCGACCGTCGCCGTAGCGGTACGACTCGCGCAGCGTCCCCTCGACGGGATACCCGGCCCGAACGGCGACCCGACAGGACGCCGGGTTGGCGACGGCGTGGCAGAGCTCGATCCGGTGCAGCGCGAGCCGGCCGAACGCGAAGGCGGTCAGCGCGGTGACGGCGGTGGAGGCCACGCCCCTCCCCCGGGCCGCGGGAACCGTCCAGTAGCCGATCGAGGCGTCCCCGTCGTGGATCCGGTTCAGCGAGACCGAGCCCAGCAGGTCGTCGTCGGGCCCGACCACGGCCAGGCTGACGTGATCGCCGGCGGAGGTGTCGGCGCGACGCCGGAGCCACTCCCGGGCCCCGTCCAGGTCGGCGGCGCTCGGCGACGGGTTCCACTGGGCCACGGCCGGGTCCCGCAGGGCGGCGAGGACGGCCGGGGCGTCCTCCTGCCGCCAGGGGCGCAACCGCAGGCCGGGGGCGGTGATCTCGATGTCTCCCACGAGGGGGCAGTGTGGCACCGCCGGTCGCCAGCCGCAGGGAATTTTCGACCCCGATGGTTGTTTCAAATTACAACTATCGGAGCGGCACACCCCGGGCGTTGCGGAAGCCACAAGGGGATTGGAGAGTTTGTTGAAATTTGAAATAGTGGTACTGTCAGCACCATGACAGAGGGCCTGGACAGCGAGCGGATGGCCTGCTGGCGCGCGTACATCGAGGCGAGCCAGCGGTTCTTCACCAGGCTGGAGGACGACCTGCGTGCGGAGAGCGAGCTGAGCCTCGCCGACTACCACGTGCTGGTCCTGCTCTCCGAAGCGCCCGGGCAACGACTGCGGATGGGGGAGCTGGCCGAGCGACTGGTCTTCTCACCCAGCCGACTGACCTACCAGATCTCCGCGATGCAGAAGCGGGGCCTGGTCGCCAAGGAGTCCTGTCCGCAGGACCGTCGGGGCAGCGAGGCGGTGCTCACCGCCGCCGGGCTGCTCGCCCTGCGCGAGGCCGCGCCGCACCACCTGGCCTCGGCGCGCCAGCACCTGATGGACGACCTCGACGACGCCGAGGTCGCCTGCCTCACCCGGGTCTTCGAGCGGCTCGGCCGGCGCCTGCGCGCCGGCCGCGACGTTGCGTCCACCCCCAGCGACTAAGGAGTTCGCAATGCCCGCCATCACCGTCGACGACGTCCTCGTCCTGCCGCGCCTGCCCCGGCTCGACGAGACCACCACCCGCTACCGCTCGGTCCGCCGCGTGATCACCGCGCCGCGGGGCTTCGAGGGCGAGGGTTTCCCGGTGCGCCGGGCCTTCGCCGGGGTGCCCATGACCGAGCTGGACCCGTTCATCCACCTGGACCAGATGGGCGAGGTCGACTACGCGCCGGGTGAGCCCAAGGGCACCTCGTGGCACCCGCACCGCGGCTTCGAGACCGTGACCTACATGATCGACGGGATCATGGACCACCAGGACTCGCACGGCGGTGGCGGCACCATCACCAACGGCGACACGCAGTGGATGACGGCCGGTCGTGGCCTGTTGCACATCGAGGCGCCGCCGGAGAAGCTGGTGCGCAGCGGTGGGCTCTTCCACGGCCTGCAGCTCTGGGTCAACCTGCCCGCCGCGCACAAGATGATGACGCCGCGCTACCAGGACATCCGCGGCCGGCAGGCGGCGCTGCTCACCACGCCCGACGGCGGCGCGCTGATCCGGGTGATCGCCGGCGAGGTCGCCGGGCACCAGGGGCCGGGGTCGACCCACACCCCGATCACCATCGCGCACGTCACGCTCCAGCCCGGCGCCGAGCTGAGCCTGCCCTGGCGGTCGGACTTCAACGCGCTGGTCTACGTGCTGGGCGGGCGGGGCACGGTCGGCACCGACCGCCGGCCGTTCGGCAGCGGGCAGCTGGCCGTGCACGGGCAGGGCGACGCGTTGCGGGTCACCGCCGACGCCCGCCAGGACGCCAACACCCCGGCGATGGACCTCTACATCATGGGCGGCCAGCCGATCCGGGAGCCGGTGGCGCACTACGGGCCGTTCGTGATGAACACCCGCGCCGAGCTGGTGCAGGCGTTCGAGGACTACCAGGCCGGCAAGCTCGGCGTCATCCCGGCCAAGCGGTTGCCGCACACCGCGGGTCAGGGCAAGCGCCCGACCGGGGGGCAGGGCAAGCGCCCGCAGAACCGCGGTCGGGGCAAGCGGCGCTGACGTCGGATCGACCTGACCGGGCGCCCCGCTGAGCGGGGCGCCCGGTCGACGTTCAGGAGACGGCGAAGATCCCGGCCACGCCGAGGATGACCATGAGCAACACCGCCAGGACCGCGCCCCGTTCGCTCTCCACCGCCTGCGGGCGGTACTCGGACACGGGGTTGGTGGTCTCGGCGGGCATGGTGGTGCCTCCTCGGTGTTCGCTGCGTCTGGGGTGCGGTGGCCCCCCACCGGGGCATGTCCGGCTCACCCGACATGCGGGCCCTGAGCTGGGGGCCTACCGTGAGGACGTTGTCGATCGACCTCGGGGGGCTGGAACGTGGCAGTGCAGGACTGGTTCCTGACCGCTGAGGAACGTGCCAACCCGGTCTCGGAATTACCCGTCTGGGCGACCGGAAACCTCGCCGAGCCACTAATTCACGGCGCCGCGTACTTCGACCGACTGGTCACCGAGGTGGAGGCGCTGAGGGCTGGCGACCACCTCTTCTTCACCGACTGGCGGGGCGACCCGGACGAGCGGATGCGCCCGGACGGCCCCACCGTGGCCCAGCTCTTCGCCCGGGCCGCGCAGCGCGGGGTGGTCGTCAAGGGTCTGCTCTGGCGCTCCCACCTCGACGCGCTCTCCTACAGCGAGGCGGAGAACCGCGACCTCAGCGAGGCGGTCTGCGCCGCCGGCGGCGAGGTGCTGCTCGACCAGCGGGTTCGCCGCGGCGGGTCGCACCACCAGAAGCTGGTGGTGCTGCGGCACCCGGACGCGCCGGACCGGGACGTCGCCTTCGCCGGCGGGATCGACCTGTGCCACAGCCGCCGGGACGACGCCGGGCACGCCGGCGACCCGCAGGCGGTGGCCATGTCACCGCGGTACGGCCCGCGTCCGCCCTGGCACGACGTGCAGCTCGCGCTGCGCGGGCCGGTGGTCGGCGCGCTGGACACCACGTTCCGCGAGCGGTGGACCGACCCGATGCCGCTGGACTCGGAGAACCCGATGGCCTACCTGCGGGACCGGCTGCGCGGCTCCGACCTGCGCCCCGACCCGTTGCCGGAGCAGCCGGCCGACCCGCCGCCGTGCGGTCCGCACGCGGTCCAGGTGCTGCGCACCTATCCGGCGGTCCGTCCCCGGTACTCCTTCGCCCCGGACGGCGAGCGCACCGTGGCCCGGGGGTACACCAAGGCGGTCCGCCGGGCCCGCCGGCTGATCTACCTGGAGGACCAGTACCTCTGGTCGACCGAGGTGGCCGAGCTCTTCGCCCAGGCGCTGCGGGACAACCCCGACCTGCACCTGGTGGCGGTGGTCCCCCGCTACCCGGACGTCGACGGCCGGCTGGCCCTGCCGCCGAACATGGTGGGCCGGGAGCAGGCGCTCTCGCTCTGCCAGCGGGCGGCGGCCGACCGGGTGCACGTCTTCGACGTGGAGAACCAGCGGTCGGAACCGGTCTACGTGCACGCGAAGGTCTGCGTGGTCGACGACGTCTGGGCGAGCGTGGGCAGCGACAACTTCAACCGCCGGTCCTGGACGCACGACAGCGAGCTCTCCTGCGCGGTGCTCGACGAGACCCGGGACGAGCGTGCCCCGGCGGACCCGGCCGGGCAGGGTGACGGGGCCCGGGCCTTCGCCCGCGAGCTGCGGCTGCGCCTGTGGCGTGAGCACCTCGACCGCGACCCGGACGGCGGCGAGGACGCCGACCTGCTCGACCCGGCCAGCGCGGTGCGGACGATCGTCTCGGCGGCCGACGCGCTGCAGCGGTGGCACGACTCGGGCCGCCGGGGCCCTCGGCCGCCGGGGCGGTTGCGCCCGCACCGCGCGGAGCGCCTGCGCTGGCACACCCGGCTCTGGGCGGTGCCGGCGTACCGGCTGGTCTACGACCCGGACGGCAGGCCGCTGCGGGACCGGCGCGCCGGCACCTGGTGAGTCTGCGGGCCCGGCTCCGGGCCGCCCGGGTACCGGCTCAGCCCGCCCGGGTACGCGAACGACGTGCGCGGCGCGTAGAAGCCCCACGCGATCATCAGCGGGTTCTCCGGCCGGAGCGCGTAGGTCGGGTGCCCCGGCTCCAGGAACTCCAGCGACTCGATCTCGAACGGGGTGACCGGCTCGGCGACGAACGGGTAGACGGCGCTGAAGAGCTGGCCGTCGCGCAGGGTGAAGTACCGGTTGTGCCCCGTGCGCACGGTGCGCCCGGTGTCACCGATCCGGACCCGGGCGCGGATCAGCGGGACGCCGTCCGCCTCGGTCTCGGCGACCAGGAGGTCGCCGTGGACGTCGATGGTGGTCCGGCCGAGCACCGCGGGGGCACCCCGGGCGGTCGCGTACGCCCGTACCCGGGGACTCGAGGTGACGTAGTGGGTCCACCATCCCCCCGGTGTGACACCGTCCGGGGCGTCCGCGCCGGTGAGCGCCACTCCCAGGTACGTCAGCGAGTAGGCGCCGAACCCGGAGCTCTGGGTGTCGTCGTCCACCACGTACTGGTTCATGAAGACCTGACGGTCCGGGCGGGCCCGCAGCCCGGCGGGGACCAGGGCGGCGACCGCGTCGGGGTCCGCCGGCAGCCAGCTGAAGTGCAGGGTGCGGCTGTCGACGACGATGTGCGGGTCCGCGGGGTCGAGCACGACGCCTCCGGGTCAGGGGGATGTACACGCGACGCTACGGCCAGTCCCGTCGGCGGGACAACGACGGAAAGCCGACAGTGCCGACCTCCTGTCGGGTTTCTCGTTGACCGCTCAGGAGCACCCTCGGGCCGCCCGGCCGCGCAGCGGTGGCCGCCCGGGGATCGAAACCAGCCGATCGGACCGGTAACAGTGATCACAAAACGCCGGAGGATACGGACACAAAGTCCGTTTCACACCATTAAGTCAGGTAAGTACATCGTCCTTTCGGCTAGATTTCCTCGGACCGATCAGGCTAAGGTGACTCTCGAACGGCCTATCTGAAGCTAAACCAAAGCGTCACCACTTTTTTGCCCGCGGACGAGGTGCAGGGAGGACCACCAATGACCGCGTCAACGATCAGTGAGCAGGCGGCCACAACGCCGTCCACCACCGAGAAGCTGGACCCGCGCGCGCTCACCGACAGCGCAGCCGACCTGCTCAACGCGATGGCCGCGCTGCCCGCCAACCACCCCTCCCGCGCCGCCATGCGGGACCGGGCGATCGAGGCCTGGCTCCCCCTGGCCAACCACCTCGCCCACCGCTACAGCGGCCGCGGCGAGCCGACCGACGACCTGGCCCAGACCGCCGCCGTCGGCCTGATCAAGGCGATCGACAAGTTCGACCCGTCGCGCGGCGTCGACTTCGCCGGCTACGCCATCCCCACCATCATCGGCGAGCTCAAGCGGCACTTCCGCGACCGCACCTGGGACATCCGGGTGCCGCGTCGCCTCCAGGAGCTGCGGCTGGCCATCTCCGACGCCAACAGCTCGCTGCTGCAGACCCTCGGCCGCTCGCCGACGGTCGCCGACATCGCCGCCCACCTCAAGCTCACCGAGGAGGAGGTGCTGGAGGGCCTGGAGGGCGCCCGCGCGTACAACGCGGTGTCACTGTCCACCCCGACCGGCGACGGCGACCGGGCGACCGAGCTGGGCGACATGCTCGGCGGCGAGGACAACGAGTTCGAGCTCGCCGAGCTGCGGGTCGCCCTCGGCCCGGCGCTGGCCACGCTGGACGAGCGCGAGCAGAAGATCCTCACCCTGCGCTTCTACGGCAACCTGACCCAGTCGCAGATCGCCGAGCAGATCGGCGTGTCCCAGATGCACGTCTCGCGGCTGCTGGCCCGGGCGCTGACCAAGCTGCGGGGTCAACTGGACGGCACGTACTGAGGGACGACGACGGTGGTCGGGGTCGGCGGGCCCGGCCACCGCGCGTCCCCGGGGCCCGGTCGGCGGTTCGCCGGCCGGGCCTCCTCGTGCCCGCCGCCGACCCGGCGCCGGGCGGCGGGTGGTCGGTCAGCGACGCGGACGGGGCCCCGGCGAGTTCGCCGGGGCCCCGTCCGTACGGCTCAGGCCTCGGGGTTGCGCCACATCGGCCAGAAGGGGGTGCCGTCGGGCAGCCGGAACGGCTCCCGCACCTGGTAGCCGTGCCGGGCGTAGAGGTCGCGGCTGACCTCGCTGCTCGCCTCCAGGTACCCCGGCACACCGTTGGCGTCCAGCCAGGCGTGGTGGTGCCGCAGCAGCGCGGTGCCGATGCCCTGGCCCTGGCGGGCCGGGGCGATCGCCAGGAACGCCAGGTGGTGGTGCTCGGCGTGCGGGTGGTTCGCCTCGAACAGCTCGTCGAGGTGCTGGAACCGGGGGGTCCACTCGCCGCAGGCCGCCGCGAGCCGGGCGTCGTACTCCGGCGGCGCCGGGGCCGGCTCGCCGACCTGCGGGAACCAGACCGCCACCCCGGACCGGTCCGCGGTGCCGTGGACCAGGCCGTGGCGCATGGCGTGATCCACCAGGATCTCGAAGTTGTCGGCCAGCACGGCCTCCCGCTTCGCCTCGTCGGGCACGAGCCACGAGGTCGCCGGCAGCACCAGGAACGCCTCGGCGATCCGCTCGGCGACGAGCCGCGTCTCCGCCGGGCCGAGGCGCTCGACCGGTTCCGGGCTCATCGCCCGGCCTCCGCCCGGCTCGTCGGCGTGGTGAGGACGCTGGCCGCGCTCTCGGCACCCAGCCCGATCCGGGCGTACACGTCCGGTCGGGTGGACCGCAGCACCAGGCCCCAGGCGACGCCGAGCAGCGCGGCGACCGGATAGACCGCCGGGACGATCCAGCGCAGCGGCGAGTCCGGGGCGACCCCGAGCAGGGTGGCGAAGTTCGCCACCGCCAGCGAGATGACGGCGAACAGGGCGACCGTGGCGAGACCGGGGGCGATCGCACGCCGCCACAGGGTCTCCTGCACGGCGTGGCGGGCGAAGTAGCGGATCACCGCCACGCTGGTCGCCGCGATCAGCAGCAACACGCCGAAGCCGCCACCCGCCCCGGCGTAGTAGAAGAGCTGGAGCACCGGATCCCAGCCGGCCACCGCGTAGAGCACGATCACCACCAGCCCGAGGGCGCTCTGCGCCAGCGACGCCATCCGCGGCGAGCCGGTCCGCGGCGAGGTCTGCCCGAACGCCGCCGGCAGCACCCGCTCCCGACCGAGCGCGAAGGCGTAGCGGGCGGTGGTGTTGTGGAACGAGATCATCGCGGCCAGGACCGAGGTCATGAAGAGCGCCTGGCCGATGGTGACGGCCGTGTCGCCGAGGTGCGCGCCGGCCAGGTTGAAGATCAGCTCGATGCTCTGCTCCCCGGCCTGCTCCGAGATCCTGTCCGGCCCGGTGGCGACCGTCATCGTCCAGGAGGAGAGCGCGTACAGGCCGGCGATGATCGCCACCGACAGGTAGGTGGCCATCGGGACGGTCCGCCTCGGGTCCTTGCTCTCCTCGCTGAACACCACCGAGGACTCGAACCCGACGAACCCGGTCATGGCGAGCACCAGCACCGCCCCGGCGCCGGGCACCAGCAGGTTGGACGGGGCGAGCGCGGCGAAGCTGACCGTGCCACCGGCCGGGTTGCCGAGCTGACCGAGGTCGTAGACGAGGATCAGCACGACCTCGGCCACCAGCAGCACGGCCAGCACCATGCCGTTGACGTCCACCCGGAGCAGGCCGAGGAGGGCGACCAGAGCCCAGGCGACCAGGGCCACGACCGCCCAGTGCGCGTCGACCCCGAAGATCCGGTCGAGCACCGGGGCCGCCGCCGCGCCGATCGCCCCGTAGAGACCGACCTGGAGGGCGTTGTACGCGATCAGCGCCACCCAGGCCGCGCCCACGCCGGCCGGGCGGCCCAGCCCGCGGGAGATGTACGCGTAGAACGCTCCCGCGTTGGCGACCCGCCGGGCCATCGCGACGTAGCCGACCGAGAAGAGCGCGAGTACCGCCGCGACCGTCAGGAAGGCCAGCGGGATGCCGGTCACGCCGGTGACCGCGTACCCGGTGGTGACCACGCCGGCCACCACCGTCAGCGGCGCGGCGGCGGAGAGGACGAAGAAGATGACCGAGGGGACGCCGAGCCGGCCACGGGCCAGGGCGTCGGAGACGTTGCTGGGTCGTTCCAGCGTCGAGGTCGGGGGCATGGGGGTGCTCCGGTTCGTCAGGGAGGGGGTTGGCGGGGCGGGATCAGGGGGCGCCGCGCAGCACGGCGGCGCCGACGGCCGCCTCGGTGTGCGCGACGAGTTCCTTCAGGGGGGCGGGCAGCGCCTGGAGCAGCAGGCCGAGGCGGTGGTGGGCGCGGGGGCCGGCGCTCCAGAGCACCTCGCGGGTCAGGCCGGCGGCGGCGACCAGCCCGAGCAGGGTGGCGTCCGGCACCGACGGCGGTTCGGCCCGTTCCAGCAGGGCGGCCAGCCGGGTGGCCGGCCAGGCGACGGCGTTGAGGTCGATCGGCACGTAGTTGACGCTCGACCGCAGCAACGACCGCTTCTCCTGCCGGCGCAGCACCCCGGCCCGGGCCAACCGCTCCCCCACCGACGTGGTCGCGGACTGGGCCAGGAAGGCCAGCCAGGTGCGCAGCTCCCGGTGCTGCGACTCACCGATCAGCTGGTCCAGCACGGTGTGCGACAGCGCGTCGGCCGGTGGCCGCCGGTCCACGACGGTCACTTGGCCGGAGGCGACGGTGATCTGACCGAACAGGATCAACTCCCCGAGGAGGCCGCCGGCGAGACCGAGCCCGGTCGCGGTCGGGTGGAGCTTCGCCTTGCCCCGGCTGTCGTTGTGGGCGATGAGGAAGAACTCGTCGGCGATGAGCAAACGAGCCTCCAACGCGGGTTGTCCACAAGTGATCGACGCCGGGTGACAGGATGCATGGGCCGTCCCACCAATGCAACTCCCAGATTTGGTAGTTGCACTCTGTGCTCGGGCGACCTGCGGATCTTGTCGTGACAGACTCGGAGGGTGACCGCCAGCCCCACCGTTCGCCGCCGTCGTATCGCCCGGGAACTGCGCCACCTGCGCGAGCGCGCCGGCATGACGCTCGACGTGGCGGCCCGCCAGCTCGACATGTCCAAGAGCAACCTGTCCCGGATCGAGAACGCCCAGATCGGCGTCAAGCCCCGGGACGTACGGGCCGCGCTGGCGCTCTACGCGGTCACCGGCGCCGACGCCGAGGCGCTGATCGAGATCGCCCGCAGCGCCCAGCAGCGCGGCTGGTGGCAGAACTACAGCGACGTGCTGCCCGAATGGTTCGAGTTCTACGTCGGGCTGGAGGCGGAGGCGGCGACGCTGCGCACGTACGAGGCGGAGGCGGTGCCCGGGCTGCTCCAGACCGAGGCGTACGCCCGGGAGATCTACCGGCGTACCGCCGGGGAGGAGGGCCTCGAACGCAAGGTCGCCGCGCGGCTGCGCCGCCAGGAGGTGCTGCACCGGGAGTCCCCGGTGCAGCTGTCGGTGGTCCTCAACGAGGCGGTGCTGCGGCGACCGGTGGGTGGCCGCGCCGTGATGGCCGGCCAGCTCGCCCACATGGCCCGGGCCGCGCAATCACCCAACGTGACAATCCATGTGCTCCCGTTCAGCGCTGGTGCCCACCCGGCGATGAGCACCCCGTACGTCATCCTCAACTTCGCCGACGCGGCCGACGCGGCCGTGGTCTACCTGGACAATCTCACGATGGGACTGGCTCTGGAGGAGGCCGCGCACGTGCGCGGGTATAGCCTGGTGCACGAGGAGCTGTGCCGGATGGCACTGGATCCGGCGGACTCCGTGGCCCGCCTGGAGGCGGCTGCTCGTGACTTAGCGTGACCGCCTCGCGGCACGCCACAGGGGACGTGAGGTACCGGATGACCGCGCTCGACCTGTCCGGGGCGGACTGGCGCACCAGCACCCGCAGCAGCGGCAACGGCAACTGCGTCGAGGTAGCCGTCGGCGCGGGTCGGGTCGCCGTCCGGGACAGCAAGGACCGCGGCGGGCCGGTGCTGCTCTTCCCGGGCGCGACCTGGGCCGCCTTCGTCGCCGGTGTCGACGCGGTACGTCCCGGCTGACCGCCGGGTGCCAGAGTGGGAGCCGTGCTCTCCGACGTCTCCCTCGACCTGCCGGTCCGCCCGGCGCTACCGGCGGTGCTGGCGGCGCTGACCGCGAGCGGCAGCGCCGTCCTGGTGGCCCCGCCGGGCACCGGCAAGACCACCCTCGCGCCCCTGGCGGTGGCCGACGCGGTCGACGGCCGGGTGGTGATCGCCCAGCCTCGGCGGGTCGCCGCCCGCGCCGCGGCCCGCCGGATGGCCACGCTCCTCGGCGAGCAGGTCGGCGGGCGCGTCGGGTACGCCGTGCGCGGCGAACGGCGCAGCGGTCCGCGGACCCGGGTCGAGGTGGTCACCACCGGCCTGCTGCTGCGCCGCCTGCACCACGACCCGGAGCTGCCCGGCGTCGGTGCGGTGCTGCTCGACGAGTGCCACGAACGACAGCTCGACGCCGACCTGGCGCTCGCCTTCGCGGTGGAGGCCCGGGCCACGCTCCGCCCGGACCTGTGGCTGCTGGCGATGTCCGCGACCCCGGAGGCGGACCGGTTCGCCGCGCTGCTGGCCGGCGACGGGGAGCCGGCGCCGATCGTCCGGGCCAAGGCCGCGCTGCACCCGGTCACCCGGATCTGGGCGCCGCCGCCCCGGCCGGTGGCGCCGCCGGGCGCCGGCCGGGTCGACCCCGCCCTGCTCGACCACGTCGCGGCCACCGTGCGGCGGGCGTTGCGCGAGCGCGAGGGCGACCTGTTGGTCTTCCTGCCCGGCGCGGGCGAGATCGGCGCGGTGGCGCGGCGGCTGGCCGACCTCGACCGGGAGGTCGCCCTCCTGCCGCTGCACGGACGCCTGCCCGGGGCCGCGCAGGACGCCGCGCTGCGCCCCGCAGACCGGCGCCGGGTGGTGCTCGCCACCGCGGTCGCGGAGAGCAGCCTGACCGTGCCCGGGGTGCGGGTGGTGGTGGACGCCGGGCTGAGCCGGGTCGCCCGCACCGACCTGTCCCGGGGACTGGGGGCGCTGGTCACCGTCCCGGTGTCCCGCGCCGCGGCGACCCAGCGGGCCGGCCGGGCCGGCCGGGAGGCTCCCGGGTACGTCTACCGGTGCTGGTCGGAGGCCACCCACGAGCGGCTCGCCGCGCAGCCGCAGCCGGAGATCGCCACCGCCGACCTGACCGGGTTCGCGCTGGACCTGGCGGCCTGGGGCAGCCCGGACGGCGCCGGCCTGGCGCTGCCCGACCCGCCGCCGCCCGCCGCGCTGGCCGTCGCCCGGGAGACCCTGGCCACCCTCGGCGCGGTGGACGTCGACGGCCGGATCACCGCCCGGGGGCGGGCGATCGCGGCAGCCGGCGCGCATCCCCGGCTGGCCCGGGCGCTGCTCGACGGCGCCGAGCGGGTCGGCGCGGAGCGGGCCGCCGAGGTGGTCGCGCTGCTCGCCGAGGAGGGCCTGACCGGACGGGACCACGACCTCACCGCGGCGTGGCGACGGCTGCGCGGCAACGTCGACCCGGGCGCCACCGCACGCTGGCGCACCGAGGTACGCCGGCTGCGCGCCGCCCTGCCCGCGGACACCGGTGCCGGCGACCACCTCCCCGACGATCTGGCCGCCGGGCTGCTGGCCGGCCTGGCCTACCCGGAGCGGCTGGCCCGGGTGCGCCGGGCCGGCGGGACGTCGTACCTGATGGCGGGCGGGACCGCGGCGGAGCTGGCGCCCGGGTCGGCGCTGGCGGGCGTCGACTGGCTGGCGGTCGCCGTGGCGGACCGCTCCCCCGGCGCGCCGACGGCGCGGATCCGGCTCGCCGCCGCCCTGGACGAGGCGACCGCGCGGGAGGCCGGCGGGCCGCTGCTGCGCACCGAGCGTGAGGTGCGCTGGGCCGACGGGGACGTGGTGGCCCGGGAGGCGGTCCGGCTCGGCGCGATCGACCTGGTGGTCCGGCCGCTGGCCCGGCCGGCGCCGGAGCTGCTGGCGGGGGCGCTGCGCGAGGGCCTGCGCCAGGAGGGGTTGGCGCTGCTGGGCTGGTCGCCGGCGGCCCGGTCGCTGCGGGACCGGATGGCCTTCTGCCGGCACGCCCTGGGCGAGAGCTGGCCGGACGTCACGGACGAGGCGCTGCTCGCCGCCGCGCCGGACTGGCTCGGCCCGGAGCTGGGCGGCGCCCGCCGCCGCGCCGACCTGGCCCGGATCGACGTCGCCACCGCCCTGCGCCGGCTGCTGCCCTGGCCGCTGGCGGCCCGGCTGGACGAGCTGGCCCCGGAGCGGATCGAGGTGCCCAGCGGTTCGAAGATCCGCCTGGACTACGCCGACCCGGCGGCGCCGGTGCTGGCGGTGAAGCTCCAGGAGACCTTCGGGTGGCGGGACGCGCCCCGGATCGCCGACGGCCGGGTGCCGGTGCTGCTGCACCTGCTCTCCCCGGCCGGTCGCCCGGTGGCGGTCACCGCCGACCTGGCGTCCTTCTGGCGCACCGGGTACGCGCAGGTACGCGGGGAGCTGCGCGGTCGCTACCCGCGTCATCCCTGGCCGGAGGACCCGACCACGGCGGTGCCCACCCGGCGGGCCGCTCCCCGGCGGCGCTGACTACTCGTCGACGACGTCGGCGATGAGCACGGTGATGTTGTCCGGGCCGCCCGCCCGCAGCGCCAGGTCGATCAGGCGCCGGGCGCACAGCTCCCGGTCGGGGGTCTCGCCGAGCACCTCGGCGAGGGTGTCCGGCCGGACGACGTTGGAGAGGCCGTCGCTGCAGAGCAGCCAGCGGTCGCCGGCCCAGGGCACCATCGTCGCGTACGACGGGGAGACCTCGTCGCCCTGGAGGGCCTGGGTCACCACGGCCCGGCGGGGGTGGCTGGCCGCCTCCTCCGGGCGGATCACGCCCTGGTCGACGAGCATCTGCACGAAAGTGTCGTCCCGGGTGACCTGCTTGAGGGTGCCCTCCCGGAACAGGTAGGCCCGGGAGTCGCCGACGTGGGCCAGGGCGAGGCAGCTACCGGTCCGGGCGAAGAGCAGGGCGGTCAGGGTGGTGCCCATGCCCTGCCGTTCCGGGTCCTCGTCGACCGCCTGACGGATCCGCGCGGTGGCCAGCTCGATGCCGCTCTGGAGCGCGGCCACCAGGGCGTCCTCGGGGGTCTCGACGTCCAGGGGAGCGACCGCGTCGATGGCGATCCGGCTGGCCAGGTCGCCCGCCGCCATCCCGCCCATGCCGTCGGCGACGGCGACGAGCCAGGCACCGGCGTGCAGGGCGTCCTGGTTTCCGCTGCGGATCAGCCCACGGTCGCTCGTCCCGACGGAACGAAGCTTCAGGGTCATGGGTGGCAGCCTGCCAGGCGAAGGGCGCTGTTGTCTTCATGAGATCAGCACCACGGCGCGTCGCGCGGCGAATCTCACTGTCGGTAGGGCACCGGAAGCAGATTTCCCGGGTGGCGGGTCATCGGGGTGGATCGATTGACAGCGGCGTGTCGCGCTGGAAGCATCGACTCATATTGGGAGCGCTCCCAGCGCGGTCCCACTCCCCCACCGCCCCCGTCCGGAAGGAATCCCCCGTGATCCTGAACCGACGCCGCCGACCCCAGCTGGCGCTGCTGGCGGCGACCACCCTGGTCCTCACCGGCGCCGGCGCCGGCGTGGCCCACGCCGAGGTACCGCCGGACGCCCCCGAACAGCTCCGCAACGGCGACTTCAGCGAGGGCGTCTCCCCCTGGTTCTCCTACGGCACGGGCGCACTGGACGCCGCTGACGGCCGGCTCTGCACCACCGTCCCGGGCGGCCTGGCCAATCCCTGGGACGCCGGCATCGGCCAGGACGGAGTCCGGCTCACCGCGGGCGCGGAGTACCGGCTCGGCTTCGACGTCTCCGCCACGCCGGGCACCGCCGTCAAGGCCGTCCTCCAGCTCGGCAGCGCCCCCTACACCACGTACGCCAGCGTCGACGCCACCGCCGGGCCGCAGACCCAACGGGTCGAGCGGACCTTCACCGTGCCGGACGACAACCCCAACGCCCAGCTGGTCTTCCAGGTCGGCGGGGCCCCCGCCGAGCAGCGCCTCTGCCTGGACGACGTCTCCCTGCGCGGCGGCGAGCCCGCCCCGCCGTACGTGCCGGACACCGGCCCGCGGGTGCGGGTCAACCAGGTCGGCTACCTGCCCGGCGGGCCGAAGAACGCCACCGTGGTGACCGAGGCGACCGAACCGCTGACCTGGCAGCTCAGATCGGCCGGCGGCGCGGTGGTGGCCAGCGGCCGAAGCACGCCGCGCGGGGTGGACGCCGCCTCCGGGCAGCGGGTGCAGACCATCGACTTCTCCTCCCACCGCATCCCCGGCACCGGGTACACGCTGGCCGCCGACGGCGAGACCAGCCACCCGTTCGACATCTCCGGCACCCTCTACGACCGGCTGCGCGCCGACTCGCTCCAGTTCTTCTACGCCCAGCGCAGCGGCATCGCCATCGACGGGGACCTGATCGGCGCGGAGTACGCGCGCCCGGCCGGCCACCTCGGCGTGGCACCCAACCAGGGCGACACCGAGGTGCCCTGCGTCCCCGGGACCTGCGACTACTCCCTCGACGTGCGCGGCGGCTGGTACGACGCCGGCGACCACGGCAAGTACGTGGTCAACGGCGGCATCGCCGCGTACCAGCTGTTGAGCACCTTCGAGCGGACGAAGACCGCGGAGAGCGCCGACGGCGGCGCGGCCCTCGGCGACGCCACACTGCGGCTGCCCGAGCGGGGCAACCGGGTGCCCGACGTGCTCGACGAGGCCCGGTGGGAGATCGAGTTCCTGCTCCGCATGCAGGTCCCCGCCGGCAGACCGCTCGCCGGGATGGTCCACCACAAGATCCACGACCGGGCCTGGACCGGCCTGCCGCTCGCCCCGCAGGACGACCCCCAGCCGCGCGAGCTGCACCCGCCCTCGACCGCGGCCACCCTCAACCTGGCCGCCGTCGCCGCCCAGTGCGCCCGCCTCTTCGCCCCCTACGACGCGGCGTTCGCGGCCCGCTGCGGCAGCGCCGCGAAGACCGCCTACGCGGCCGCCCGGGCCCACCCCGCGGTGTACGCCCCGGCCGGCGGCGCCGGCGGCGGCCCGTACGACGACACCGACGTCACCGACGAGTTCTACTGGGCGGCGGTCGAGCTGTACCTGACCTTCGGCGAGCAGCGCCACCGGGACGACCTGACCGCCTCGCCGCACCACACCGGCGACGTCTTCGCCCCCGGCGGCGCCTTCGGCTGGCAGGCCGTGGCCGCCCTCGGCCGGCTCGACCTGGCCACCGTGCCGAACGGGCTGCCCGCCGCCGACCGGGCCCGGGTCCGCGCCTCGGTGACCGCCGCCGCGGACGCGTACCTGGCGGCGCTGCGCGCCCAGGCCTACGGGCTGCCCTTCCCCGCCGACGCCGCCAGCTACGTCTGGGGCAGCAACAGCAACGTGGTCAACAACGCGATCGTGCTGGCCACCGCGTTCGACCTGACCCGGGACGCGAGGTACCGGGACGGGGCGGTGCAGGCGGTGGACTACCTGTTCGGCCGCAACGCGCTGAACATGTCGTACGTGACCGGCTGGGGCGAGCGGCACGCCCGCAACCAGCACAGCCGGATCTTCGCCCACCAGCTCGACCCGGCGTCGCCGAACCCGCCGGCCGGATCGCTGGCCGGCGGCCCGAACGCCGCCCTCCAGGACCCGTACGCCGCGCAGCTGCTCAAGGGCTGCCGGCCGATGTTCTGCTACGTCGACGACATCAACTCGTACGCGACCAACGAGGTGGCGATCAACTGGAACTCGGCACTGGCCTGGGTGGCCTCGTTCCTCGCCGACCAGGGTGCGGCCGGCGCGGTGCCGGCGCGCGGCTGCGCCGCCACGTACGACGTCCACGGCAGCTGGCCGGACGGCTTCAACACCCAGGTCACCGTCCGCAACACCGGCAGCCCGGCGGTGAACGGCTGGGCCGTGCGGTTCGCCTTCACCGGCGACCAGCGGGTCACCCGGTCGTGGTCGGCGCGGCTGGACCAGTCCGGCGCCACGGTGACCGCCCGCAACCTGTCGTACAACGCGACGATCGCGCCGGGCGGGAGCGTGACCTTCGGCCTGATCGGGACGGCCGGCGCGCTCGCCAACCCGTCGCCCGACCTGATCACCCTCAACGGCGCCCCCTGCACCGTCTCCTGACCGACGCTCGCGCCCCGGGCCACCGCCCGGGGCGTCCGGGCGCGGGCGTCGGCGCAAGATCCGCACAACTTCCGGGAAGTTGTGGTCTCCGCGCGCCGTGAGGCCACTACTTCCCGGAAGTTGTCGCCTGAGCCGGCGGCAGCTGCCGCACCGACGGTCACCGCCGAGGCATACCGCCGTGCGGGCTGGCGAGGATCACCGCCACCGATCCCTCGGCCAGGTACCAGTGGTCCGGGTGGTGCTCGACGTGCAGGTGACCACCGTCGTCATGGTCGGCCATGTCGCGCACGATCTCCGCCAGCCTCGCGAGTTTCACCGGCGCCGGCGGCGACGACCGGGGCGAGCAGCTCGTACTCCGGGCGGGGGGCGGAGAGGTGGACCTCCCCGAACCCCGGGTAGTGAAGGATCTCCATCTGCCCCCCATGGCTCTGCGTCGGGATCACGATCGCACGGACGACGGCCGTACGGCCGGCCCGTCGGCGCCGGGCCGGACCGGGCGGCGCATGGCGACCCGGTCGGCGGGGGCCGGAGCCGGACACCGGGTGGGGCGCCCGCGCCTTGTTGCGGGAGGGACGGACGCCCCGGTGTGCGGGTGAGGCTCAGGCGGGCAGGCCACCCACCTGGGTGTCGATCCAGGAGCGGATCGAGGGCAGGTCACCGTAGATGGAGGGGCCGGTGGCGCAGGTGGAGTTGTTGTTGCCGGCCCGGCTGGTCGCGCCGATGAGGTGCCACACCCCGTTGATCTGGCGCACCTGGGGGCCGCCCGAGTCGCCGTAGCAGGCGCCCGAGTTGCCGTTGGTGTTGTTGGTGCAGATCTCGTACGTCGCGTTGATGCCGGAGCACCGGGTGTCCGAGACGATCGAGGTGTCGAGTTCGTGCGCGACCGCGGGCGCCGCGCCGCAGCCCCGCCGCGGGCAGGTCTGCCCCCAGCCGATGATCCGGGTCGCCGTGCCCACGGCGCCCGAGGTGGTCGGGATCGGGGCGGGGGCGTGACCGACCGAGCTCGCCAGTTGCAGCAGCTTGACGTCGATGGTGGGGTGGCTGACCGCCCTGGTCACCCGGACCACGGTCCCACCACTGGTGCGGTCGGTGCTGCCCACCCGCACCGAGGTCGGTGTGGAGCAGTGCCGGGCGGTGACCGCCCAGTTCGCCTTGATCAGGGTGCCGGTGCAGCCGGAGACGTAGACCATCCACGGGTAGTTCTCGGTGGCCGGTCGGCCGCCGACCACCATCGGGCCGACGTCGTCGCCGGACCAGGTGTAGCTGGCCCCGGTGGCGGGCGCGGCGAGGCTACCGCCGAAGAGCGAGTTGACCCGGGACGCCTCGGCCGCGCTCGGGTAGGCGTTGCGGCAGGAGACCGGCGCGCTGCTGCCGGACATCAGGTCCGAGCAGAGCCCGGTGCGCCGGTCCGGCAGGCCGAGGATGTGGCCCAGTTCGTGGCTGGCGATCCGGGTCCGGTCGTACCCCTGGTTGACGGCCTGCCGTCCCATCCAGATCCGGCCGGAGCCCAGCCCGGTCGGCTGCGCCCGGGGCCAGCCGTCGTCGACGTAGATGGTGACGTTGCCGGGGGTGCGGGGCGCCAGCCGGACGTTGCTGACCGAGTTGTTCCAGATGGTGGCCGCCTGGTCGAAGTTGGTGCGGAACTCCCCGGCCCGGCTGGCGTCGTAGTAGACGGTCCGTGCGGCGGCCGAGGCGGCCGTGCCCGAACCGGCCACCACGCCCGCCGCGGCCAGCACCAGCACGACCAGGATTCCGGCCGTACGCGAGAGCTGTTGTCGTAGGGTCATCCACCCTCCCTCATAGAAGTTCATAGATATTAAACATATCGACGTTCGTCGGTTGAATACCGAATTCGTCATACGGCGGACCGATCGAGGTGACCCGGCTCGCACCGGACGGGACCACCGACGCCGCGCCACCGGGCCAGGGTCCCCGGGTGGATCGGGGCTGGCCGTCCTCTTCGGCGCCGTCGGGCTGCTCGTGCCCCCGCCGGCCCGCCGGGCCGCCGCCACCGCGGACCTCTCGACCGCACCAGCCGGCGGCGGACACCCCTCGCATCGACCCACGCCGCTGTAGCAGCATGTCGACCATGACCGGTCCGCAGACCCTCACCGTCCGGCCCGGCGGTCCGGCCGACGCCGCCACCGTGCTCCGGCTCCTCGACACCGCCACCGCCTGGCTGGTCGCCCAGGGCCGCACCGGGCAGTGGGGCACCGAGCCGGCCTCGACCGATCCGCGGCGGATCGCCCAGGCCGACCGCTGGGCGGCCAGCGGCGGACTCCACCTGGCCCTGCTCGGCGACGTCGCGGTGGGCGCGCTGGTGGTCGGCGCGGCGACCGAGCACGTCCCCGCGCCCACCGAGCCGGAGCTGTACGTCAACCTGCTGGTCACCGACCGGGCGCACGCCGGTTGGGGGATCGGGGCGCGGCTGCTGGAGCACGCGGCTCGGCTGGCCCGCGACCGCGGCCTGGGCCTGCTACGGGTGGACTGCTACGCCGGCGCGGACCGGGCGCTGGTCCGCTTCTACGAGAGCTGCGGCTTCACCGCCACCGACCCGTTCACGGTGTCGCGCCCCGGCCGTGAACCGTGGCCCGGCCAGGTGCTCGCCCGCCGGCTGCCCTGAGCCCGGCGGTTCGACCGATCTCCCCGGCTCAGCCGATCTCCTCGTCGACGAAGCACCAGCGCCACGTCTCCCCCGGCTCGATGGAGCGCATCACCGGATGCCCGGTCGACTCGAAGTGCTTCGTCGCGTGCTGGTGCGGCGAGGAGTCGCAGCAGCCGACGTGCCCGCAGGTCAGGCAGGCGCGCAGGTGCACCCAGTCGTCGTTGCCGATGGCGACGCAGTCCGGGCACTCCCGCGTGGCCCGCGGCTCGGCGTCGCCCGCCTCACTCAGGTGCTGGCAACTCACTCGTCTGCCTCCCGTCGCAACAACGACTCCTCCAGGTCCAGGTCACGATAGGCCCGCACCAGCACCTCTTCGGGAATCCGGCCGGCGTCCCGCGCCACCCGGAACACCTCCCGCTCGGCGTCGATCATCTCCTGCCGCAGCCGACCGTACGCCTGGGAGGGAGTCTCCCGCGCGGCGCCGCCCAACCGTTCCCAGGCGAGGTTGGTGCGGTTCTCCAGCACCTGGCGGGCCCGCTCGGCGACCGTGGCGGGGACGCTGTCGGCCAGCGCGTCGAGCCGCTCCCGCGCCGCCCTGCTGGCCTGCTGCTGCACTGCCGCGGCGGTGAGGGCGTCCTGCACCGGGTCGTCGGCCGGCAGCTTCAGCCGGCGAGCCACCGCCGGCAGGGTGGCGCCCTGCACCACGAGGGTCGCCACGATCACCGCGAACGCCAGCCAGATGAAGAGGGCCCGCGGGTAGGGCCGGTCCCCGGCGAGGGTCAGCGGCAGGGCCAGCGCGGCGGCGAGGGTGACCACCCCGCGCATCCCGGCCCAGCCGATGACGAGCGGGACCTGCACCGGCGGGGCGGGGTCCCGGCGCCGGACCCGGGGCACCAGCCGGGCCAGGTAGGTGGCGGGGAAGAGCCAGACGAAGCGGGTCAGGAAGACCGCCAGCAGCACCGCCGCGGTGATCCCGACCAGCCGGCCGATCGGCTCGTCCAGGTCGCGCAGCACCTCGGGCAGCTGGAGGCCGACCAGCAGGAAGACCAGCCCCTCCAGCAGGAACCGGGCCAGCCGCCAGAACGCGCCGATCTGGAGCCGGGAGGCGGCCGACATCAGCAGCGGCATCCGGTGCCCGATGCCCAGGCCGGTCACCACCACCGCGACCACCCCGGAGGCGTGGATCTCCTCGGCGGCGAAGACCACCGCGAACGGCACGATCAGCGACAGCGCGTTGTCCAGCAGCGGATCTCTGGTCCGCTGGTGCAGGAAACCGAAGACGAGCACGCCGAGCAGCCCGACCAGCACCCCACCGCCGGTGGCGACGACCACCTCCTGGGCGACGTACCCGAAGCCGACGGTGCCGCCGGCCGCGCCCGCCGCGGCGATCGCCACCCGCAGCAGCACCAGCGCCGTCGCGTCGTTGACCAGGCTCTCCCCCTCCAGGATGGTCACGATCCGGCGGGGCAGCCCGACCTTGCGGGCCACCGCGGTGGCGGCGACCGCGTCGGGCGGCGCCACCACCGCGCCGAGCGCCAGGCAGATCGCGTACGGCACGTCGGGCATCAGCAGGTGCACGACGGTGCCCACCACGAAGGCGGTGAAGAGCACCAGCCCCACCGCGAGCAGCAGGATCGGCCGGAGGTTGAGCCGGAACGCCGGCACCGAGGTCTCCAGGGCCGCCACGTAGAGCAGCGGGGGCAGGATGCCCACCAGCACCAGGTTCGGGTCCAGCCGCACGTCGGGGAAGAAGGGCAGGTAGGACAGCCCGAGGCCGAGCACCACCAGCAGGATCGGCGCGAGCAGGCCGAGACGCCGGGCCAGCGCCGCGCCGAAGGTGGCGATGGCGAGGAAGACCACCACCTCGAACAGGGTCTCCATGGGACCCGAGCCTAGGCCGCCCGGCCGCCCGGCGAGATCACCCCGCCGGGCGCAGTTTCGGGAGGACCTCCGCGCCGAACGCGTCGAGGAAGGCCCGCTGCTCCTGCCCGACGTGGTGCAGGGCGATCTGGTCGAAGCCCAGCTCGACGTACTCCTCGAGCCAGCCGACGTGCCGGCCCAGGTCGGCGGAGACGTTGACGACCCCGGTCACCTTCTCCAGCGGCACGTCCTCGGAGACCACGTCGAAGTGCTCGGCGGTCTCCAGGTCCCAGCAGATCGGCGGGGCGAAGACGTTGCTGCGCCACTGGTCGTACGCGACCGCCTCGGCCTCGGCCTGCTCGGGCGCCCAACTGACGTGCACCTGGAGGTGCAGCGGCCCGCGACCGCCGGCGTCCCGGTACGCGTCGATCATCTGCCGTAGGTGGTCCGCCGGGGCGTTGACGGTGATCAGGCCGTCGGCCCACTCGGCGCACCAGCGCGCGGTGGCCACGCTGACCGCCGCGCCGACCAGCGCCGGAGGCTCCTCGGGCCGGGTCCACAACCGGGCCCGGTCCACCCGGACCAGACCGTCGTGGCTGACCTCCTCGCCGGCCAGCAGGGCCCGGATGACGTCGACGCACTCGCGCAGCCGGGCGCTGCGGAGGTCCTTGCGCGGCCATCCGTCCCCGGTGATGTGCTCGTTGCTCGCCTCGCCGGTGCCGAGCGCCGCCCAGAACCGGCCCGGATACATGGCGCCGAGGGTGCCGATGGCCTGCGCGATGATCGCCGGGTGGTAGCGCTGCCCGGGCGCGTTGACCACGCCGAAGGGCAGGTTGGTGGCCTGGAGGGCGGCGCCGAGCCAGGACCAGGCGAAGCCGGACTGCCCCTGCCGGGCGCTCCACGGCGAGAAGTGGTCCGAGCACATGGCGGCGCCGAAGCCGACCCGCTCGGCGTGGACCACCGCCTCCAGCAGCTTGCCGGGGTGGATCTGCTCGTGGGACGCGTGAAAGCCGAACACCGTCATGGGCACGACTCCTACCCATGACGGCCCGGATGTAAGCAGGGCCCCCACTCCACGGACGGTGGTGAGGCAGGGGCTCCGGCGACGCGGCGGGCTACTCGGCGTGCGCCCCGGCGCCGGCCGAGGCGGCGCCCTCCCCCACCCAGACGGTCTTGATGTTGCAGAACTCGCGCATGCCCAGCGCGGACAGTTCGCGGCCGTAGCCGGAGTTCTTCACCCCGCCGAAGGGCAGCTCCGGGTGGGACGTGGTCATCCCGTTGATGAAGACGCTGCCGGCGTCCAGGTCGGCGGCGAAGCGCTCCTGCTCCTGCCGGTCGCGGGTCCAGGCGTTGGAGCCGAGGCCGAAGGTGGTGCCGTTGGCCACCTCGATGGCCTCGGCGTACGACGACACCCGGTAGAGCCCGGCGACCGGTCCGAACACCTCCTCGGCCCACATCCGCATCCGCGGCGTCAGGTCGGTGACCACGGTCGGCGGATAGAACCAGCCGTCGCCCTCCGGCAGCTCGCCGCCGCAGAGCACGGTGGCGCCCTGGTCCACCGCGTCGCGCACCTGGGCGTGCACCTCCGCGCGGCCACGCTCGCTGGCCAGGGGCCCGACGTCGGTGCCGGGGTCCATCGGGTCACCGACCCGCAGCGCCGCCATGTTCGCCGCGAACTTCCCGGCGAACTCGTCGAAGACGTCGGTGTGCACGATGAACCGCTTCGCGGCGATGCAGGACTGGCCGTTGTTCTGGCACCGGGCGGTGGTGGCGACCTCGGCGGCCCGGTCCAGGTCCGCGGAGGGCATCACCACGAACGGGTCGCTGCCCCCGAGCTCCAGCACGGTCTTCTTCAACTCCCGGCCGGCGATCTGGCCGATGGAGCGGCCCGCCGGTTCGCTGCCGGTCAGGGTGGCCGCGCGGACCCGCGGGTCGCTGAGGATCCGGTCCACGGCCTCGGAACCGACCAGCAGGGTGGTGAACGCGCCCTCCGGGAAGCCGGCCCGGCGGAACAGGTCCTC
This sequence comes from Micromonospora psammae, assembly GCF_036902725.1. NCBI lineage: Bacteria > Bacillati > Actinomycetota > Actinomycetes > Micromonosporales > Micromonosporaceae > Micromonospora > Micromonospora psammae. The sequence continues at coordinate 51,733 of NZ_JBAKHM010000010.1, forward strand.
CAGGTAGAGGGCGGTCTGGGGCACGTTGGAGGCGTGCTTGAGCAGGCCGGTGTTGCCGGCCGCCAGCGCGGGCGCGGCGAACCGCATCACCTGCCAGAGCGGGAAGTTCCACGGCATCACCGCGAGCACCGGGCCGATCGGCTGGTAGCGGACGAACGCCCGGGTGGCCTTGACCGCGTCGGCGTCGGCGGGTTCGTCGGCGAGCATCCGCTCGGCGTTGGTGGCGTAGAAGCGGCAGGCGGTGGCGCTCTTGCCGACCTCGGCCTGCGCCGCGGCGTACGTCTTGCCCATCTCGGTGGTCATCAGCCGGGCGGTCTCGTCGCGCTCGGCGTCGAGCAGGTCGGCCGCGGCGGTGAGCCAGCCCGCCCGCTGGGCGACCGTGGTGTCGTGCAGTTGGCGGAACGCGAGGTGGGCCCGCCCGATCGCCGCGTCGACCTGCTCGTCCGACATCGGGTCGTACGACTTGAGCACCTGTCCGGTGGCGGGGTTGGTGGTGGCGATGGACATCTCGTACTCCTGTCACTCGAAGAGTGAGTGCCGCACGCCGGGTTCCTCACGGCGGCGGGCGGCGCGGCGCCGCTGGATGACGACCAGGTCGATGACGGCGACCACGGCGAGGAGCGCGCAGGCGACGCCCAGGAGCACCAGGTCGTCGCGGAACGCCAGGATCGCGAAGACGGTCATGGTGACCAGCCCGAACAGGGCCAGCGCGAGCCGGAGGTTCAACGCGCTGTACGCGTGTCCCACCGTGCCACGGGCGCGCCGGGGCTGCGATCTCGTCATTCTCTCGGGCTACCCCCCAGACACCCCCGCTAACCGACGGCCGGCCCGGGGGCGGCCCGCCGCGCGCCCCGGACCCGCGCGCGGCAGACGGTCCCGAAGCCCGGAGGGCCGGTCCGGTGATCCCGGCCACCCAGCGGGTACGCCACGGATTCGACCCCCCGGTGGGTTGCGTTACACCGGTGCGTCACGACCGGGCCGACACCGGTCGCGACGGGGAGGATGAGGGACATGACCACCACCCACGCGGTACCGGTGACCGTCGCCATCGCCCGGCGGGCCGACCCGTCCCGGGCCAGCGAGATGGTCGCCTGGATGCGGGCCGGCACGGCGCTGGCCGAGGCGTTCCCCGGCTTCCTCGGCGCCGGGTGGGTGCAGAGCGCGCCCGGTTCGCCGGAGTGGCACATGCTCTACCGGTTCGCCGACGCGGAGACGCTGCGCCGGTGGGAGGAGTCCCCGCAGCGGCACTGGTGGTTGACCTCGGCGCAGGGCATCGTCGAGCACACCCGTGTCGAGCGGCGCACCGGCATCGAGGGCTGGTTCGACCCGCCGGTCGATCACGTCGTCGAGTTGGCCGCGCCGGCCGGCGAACCGGCCGTGCCCGCGTCTCCGCCCCGGTGGAAGCAGGCGGTGACGATCTGGCTGGCGTTCTTCCCGTTGAGCCTCACCGCCACCCTGCTCACCGCCCGGTTCATCGGCGGGGTGCCGCTGGCGGTGCGCACGCTGATCATCACGCTCGTGCTGACGCCGCTGATGACGTACCTGGTGCTGCCCCGGATCACCCGGGCGTTGCACTGGTGGCTGCACGGGCAGCGGGCGCCGTGGCGGCTGTTCCGCTGAGCACGCCTAGCAGATCCGTGTTGCTCGATGTCGGCTCCGCCGGAAAGCCGACACGAACCGCTCCGGGCACCCCACCGGGCGCGTAGAGTTACCGCGCTGTCGCTCTGCGCCGCCGGACCGGGGGAAGACATGCCTCGACGCTGGGTCGCCGCCGTCGCCTGCCTCCTCGCCCTGGCCGCCCTGGCCTGCGAGCAGGGCGACGGGCCCGCACCCCGGCCGTCGGGCGGCCAGACCCCGCCCGGCCTGCCCGACACCATGGCCGCCCTCGGCGACTCGATCACCACCGGCTTCGGCTCCTGCCTGGTGCTGACCTCCTGCGCGCGCAACTCCTGGTCCACCGGGGACGGTATCCGGGTGGACAGCCACTACCGCCGGCTGCTCGACCGGGGCGCGGCGCTGCGCGGCCGGGGCCACAACCACGCGGCGCCGGGCGCCCGCGCGGCCGCGCTCGCCGGGCAGGCCCGGGCCGCGGTCCGCGACCGTGCGGACTACGTCACGATCCTGATCGGCGCGAACGACGCCTGCCGCGAGGACGCCGACCGGATGACCCCGGTGGCGACGTTCCGCGGCCAGGTCGACCGCGCGCTGCGGGTGCTGCGGGAGGGGCGGCCGGCGGCGCGGGTGCTCGTGGTCAGCGTGCCGGACCTGTACCGGCTCTGGGAGGTGGGCCACACCGACTCCCGGGCCGTCCGGGCCTGGCGGGCCGGGATCTGCCCCGCGCTGCTGGCCGCCCCCACCTCCACCGCGCCGGCGGACCGGGCCCGGCGCGCCGCGTTCCGGCAGCGGGTGCGGGCCTACAACGCCGAACTCGTGGCCGCCTGCCGGGCGTACGGGTCGCGGTGCCGGCACGACGGCGGGGCGGTGCACCGGGCCCGCTTCACGCTGGACGACCTGAACCGGCTGGACTGGTTCCACCCGAACGTCGCCGGGCAGAACCGGATCGCCGACGCGACCTTCTCCGCCGCCGGCTGGAAGCTCTGAACCGCCCCCGGACGCGCTTGCGCCGCGCCCGGCGACCGGACGCGGCGCAAGCGAGTGGCGGACGGGGGTCAGGCGCCGCGCTGCTGCGGGACGCCATCCCGGTTGGCGCGGTACAGCGCCCGGGCCCGTTCGGCGAGGTCCTTGGTGGCCGAGGAGTTGGCCCAGGTGCCGAGGACGATCGCCGCGCCCGGCACGACCTTGGCGACCATCCGTTTCGCCGCGCGGACCCCGGCCATCTGGGCCAGCCGTACGCCCAACCGGAGCATCACCCGGCCGAGGGGCTGCTGCGCGCCGTGGCCGAAGAGCGCGCCGGCGCGTTCCCGACCGGCGGCCACCCCGAGGGCGAGCCGGGCGCTCTCGGTGACCTTGTGCACCTTCTGCAGCACCAGCAGGTCGGTGGCCCGGTCCGGGTGCACGGGGTCGACCCCGTACGCGGCGGCGACGTGCAGCACCAGGCGCGCCTGGGTCCAGGCCAGCACCCCCACGTCGATCACCGCACCGGGCAGCCCGGCCGCGCCGGAGACCGCCCCGGAGAGGCGGGCCCGGTTGACGAACCGGCGTACCGCCTGTTCGGCGAGGTCCTCGGCGGAGAGGTCGGGCCGCTCGGCGCGGGCCCGGACGACCCACTGGGCCGCCTCCGGCCCGAGCCGGCGGACGGCCTCCAGGGCGAGGTGCTCCGGGGCGTACTGCGGGTCGTCCCGCATCCGGTCCCAGAGCGTGGCCGGCGGCGCCTCGGGGGCGTCCGCGCCCCCGGCCGGTGGGGCCGGGGGCGGAGCGGTCGGGGTGGCCTGCGGCGTGGGGACGGTCGGTTCGTCGTCGACGGGGGCGGCGTCGGTCACGGGGGCTCCCGCTGGGGTCGTGGAACGGGGGCTCAGCGGCGACGACCGGAGAGCCGGTCGGCCACCTGCTTGAGCTTGGTCTTGTTCTCGGGCTTGGCCATCTCGCGCCGACCCCGGTCGACCAACTGCTGGCCCTTCGGTGACCGCAGGAACGCGCTGATCCGTTGCATCAGTGCCGACATGTCTTCCTCCGTCAAGTTGTCCTGCCTCATGTGTACCCCGGAACGACAAGCGGCAAGCAGACATCACGGACTATCACGCCAGGATGGCCTCGACCACCTGGGTGGCCCGCCATTCGTGCTGGGCGTAGGCGTCGGGGAAGGCGGAGACCTGGACGGCCTGGGCGGCGACGGTGAGCGGCAGGTTCTGCCAGCCCGGGATCTCCAGCAGCACGCGAAGGAACGCCCGGGTGGCGTACTCCGGGTCCATCAGCTCCCCCACCTCGCCCCAGCCGCTGCTGGGGCGCTGCTGGAACAGTCCGACGGAGTCGTGGTCCCAGCCGATGGCCTGGTGCGGGTACCGCTGCGACTCCGGGAGCACACCGCTGGCGTAGTTGTAGAGGCGACTTTCCTGCATCGCGGTGGCCACCGCGATGATCAGTGCCCGCCGGGGCGCGCCCATCCGGCGACCGGCGTTGACGATGGCCTTGGCGTTCTCCATCTGCGCCCTGTCGAGCCCGGCGACCGGGGCGATCCGCTTCGGCCGGGGCTTCGGCCGGTGCCGGGGCTTCGCCTCCCGGCTGGCGGCCGACTTCGGGTTGGGTGTGGCGGCGCTCCGGGTGGGGGACGCGGTGCCCGGGGTGCGGTCGTGGCTGCGGGAGGCGGGGTTCTCCTGGGCCCGCTCGGCGAGCGCCGGCTGGGCGGCGACGGGTTCGACCCGCTCGGCGGGGAGGACCTGGACGCCGGCGAAGGCGGCCACGCCGAGGCAGCAGGCCACGCCGGTGGCGAGCGCCACCCGGATCCGGGACGGGCCACCGGACCGGGCGTTAACGAGGGCGCCGAGGCGGGTACGGAGGGAGGGGGTCGCCGCGGTGTCACGGAGCACGCCGACCTGATCGGACGAGGGGGTGTCGTCCGAACGGCCAGTCGTGTCCTCGGGGGAGTACTGGTCGTCGAGGGTGTCGTCGTCACGCATCCGACGAGGCTAAGCAGGGGAAACGGCCTCCACCCGGCGCCGTGGTGTGGCCCTGCCCACACTTCGCGCCCCGGAACGGGACGTCCTCGGCCGGGCGCGGGTGCCCACGGACAGAGGTGCCGGGTCGGGCAAACCGGTCAGACGCCACAGGCCCGACGGTCGCGGGGACGAACCACTCCCGATCATGACGTCCTACCCCATGATCCGCAATATCCACCGTTCGGCCGACACGACGGGGTACGGAAATCCAATCCGCTGACGGATGATCGGCGAATTGCCGCGTTCGTCGGTCTTCACCCACCTCGCCGTGACGGATCTCCCCCTGCTGGAATGGATTACGCGGGCGGGTACGTTCCCCGAACCGGGTGCCGTGTCGCGGACGGGCGCCCGCACGCGCGTTCTTCTCAGGAGGTCCCCACCGGTGCTCGACCCACACGAGCTCTACCAGCTCACCGACGACCTGCCCGACCTCGGTCAGCCGGTGCTGATCCAGGCGCTGACCGGCTTCGTCGACGCCGGCAGCGCCAGCCGCCTGGCCCGGGAGCAGCTGCTCACCTCGCTGGAGTCCCGTCCGATCGCCACCTTCGACGTGGACCAGCTCTTCGACTACCGGTCCCGGCGCCCGGTGATGACCTTCGTCGAGGACCACTGGGAGCACTACGACGCGCCCGAACTGGAGCTGCACCTCCTGCACGACGACGACGAGACCCCCTTCCTGCTGCTCACCGGCCCCGAGCCGGACCTGCAGTGGGAGCGGTTCGTGGCGGCGGTCGGCGGGCTGGCCGCCCGACTCGACGTCCGACTCACCGTCGGGCTGAACTCCATCCCGATGGCGGTGCCGCACACCCGCGCCACCGGCGTCACCGCGCACGCCACCCGGCGCGAGCTGATCGCCGGCTACGAGCCGTGGCTGCAGCGGGTGCAGGTCCCCGCCAGCGTCGGCCACCTGCTGGAGTACCGGCTGGGCGAGCTGGGCCGGGACGCGATCGGCTTCGCCGCCCACGTGCCGCACTACGTCGCGCAGACCGAGTACCCGGCCGCCGCCGAGGTGCTGCTCTCCTCGATCTCCCGCAGCACCGGGCTGCTGCTGCCCAGCGACGCCCTGCGCACCGCCGCCGAGGTGGTCCGGGTCGAGATCGACCGCCAGGTCGCGCAGACCGACGAGGCCGCGACCCTGGTCCGTGCCCTGGAGGAGCAGTACGACGCGTTCGCCCGGGGACGCGGCGAGAAGAACCTGCTCGCCGCCGAGAGCGGCCCGCTGCCCACCGCCGACGAGCTCGGCGCCGAGCTGGAACGTTTCCTCGCCGAGCAGACCCGCCCGGGCGACACCCCGGGCAGCTGACGCGGCGCACCGGGGCGGGATGCGGCAGGCTGGAGACATGCGCCTGGCCACCTGGAACGTGAACTCCGTGAAGGCCCGCCTGCCCCGGCTGCTCGACTGGCTGGCCACCACCGCCCCGGACGTGGTCTGCCTCCAGGAGACCAAGTGCCCCGACGGCGCCTTCCCCACGGAGGTCGGCGAGCTGGGCTACGAGGTGGCCAGCCACAGCGACGGCCGGTGGAACGGGGTGGCGATCCTGTCCCGGGTCGGGCTGGCCGACGTGACCGTCGGCTTCCCCGACGAACCGGGCTTCCCCGACCCCGAGGCGCGGGCCATCGCCGCCAGCTGCGCCGGGGTCCGGGTCTGGTCGGTGTACGTGCCGAACGGCCGCGCCCCGGACGACCCGCACTACGCGTACAAGCTGGCCTGGTTCGCGGCGCTGCGGGACGCCCTCGAACCGGAGCTGGCCGGCGGCGGGCCGGTGGCCGTATGCGGGGACTTCAACGTCGCCCCGACCGACGCCGACGTCTGGGACCCGGCGCTCTTCGCCACCTCCACCCACGTCACCCCGGCCGAGCGGGCGGCCCTGGCGGCGCTGCGCGACCTCGGGCTCAGCGACGTGGTGCCGACGCCGATGAAGGGCCCGCACCCCTACACCTACTGGGACTACCGGGCCGGGATGTTCCACCAGAACAAGGGCATGCGGATCGACCTGGTGTACGCCTCCGCGCCGTTCGCCCGCGCGGTCCGCTCGGCGTACGTGGACCGGGAGGCCCGCAAGGGCAAGGGGCCGTCCGATCACGCCCCGATCGTGGTCGACGCCGACCTGGTCCCGGCCGTCGAGTCGTTCTGACCCGACCCGCACCCCAGGGATGCGCTCGCCCCGCCCGGCGCCCGCCCGGTCGTTAGGGTGGAGCCATGGCAGTAGTGAAGATCAACGCGATCGACGTCCCGCCCGGCGCCGGCGAGGAATTGGAGAAGCGGTTCGCCGCCCGGGCCGGCGCGGTGGAGAACTCCCCCGGCTTCCTCGGCTTCGAACTGCTCCGCCCGGTCGCCGGCGAGAACCGCTACTTCGTGTACACCCGATGGGAGACCGAGGAGGCGTACCAGGCGTGGGCCGCCGGGCCGTCCCGGGCCGCGCACGCCGGTGGTGAGGGTGGCGAGCAGCGCCGGCCGGTCGCCTCCGGCGCGACGCTGTTGGAGTTCGAGGTGGTGCAGCAGGTGACCGGCAAGGGCTGACCCACGCCCGGCCCACCGCACTGCCCGGCCCGGGGTCAGGGCTCGCGGATCTCGGCGAGCGTGGCGAAGGCGATGACGTTGTCGGCGTAGCCGGTCCGGCCGCCCACCCACTCGCCGCCGCAGGTGATCAACCGCAGGGCGGGAGTGCCCTCGTCGCCGTAGACCCGGTCGGCGGGCAGGTTCGACTTGTCGAAGTGCTCCACCGACTCGACGGTGAAGACGACCACCTTCCGGTCGTCGCGGGTCACCTCGATCCGGTCGCCCGCCTTGAGCCGGTGCAGGTCGTGGAAGACCGACGGGCCGCTCCTGGAGTCGACGTGCCCGACGATCACCGCCCGGCCGGGCTCCCCCGGGGTGGGGCCGCGGTCGTACCAGCCGGTCTCGTGGTGCCGGCTCAACGGCGGGACGTCGATGGACCCGTCCGGCGCCTGGCCGACCGGGTTGACCGCGGCGGACACCTTGATCGTCGGCGCCGCCAAGCGGACCGGCCGGCTGGCCGACAGGCCCGCGCGCTGCTCCGCCGCCCGCTGGGACTGCGCCGGGCCCGCCGCCCAGTCCAACGGCCCGACGGTACGACCCAGTCCCGCGCCGGTGGCGAAGACGCCGACCAGCACCAGCAGCACCGCCAGCGGCACCGACCACGGGCTGCGCGCCGGGGCCCGGTCACGCCGGGTGACCGGGGCGGAGGCGGGTGAGGTGGCCATGGTCAGCGTCGGGCGACGCCACGGGGACGGCGGGCCGCGATGATGCCGACGGTCGCCCCGGCGATGGTCAACGCCAGCCCACCGGGGACCAGGAGGCCAGCCGGGCCCAACCCGGCGCCACCGCCGAACCCGGTCTGCGGGCCGGGGCTCGGGCGCACCTTCTCCACCACCTGGAGCATGGTGGCGGCGGTCGCGCCGTCCGGGCACTCCAGCTTGACCCGGTAGTTGCCGGGCCGGGTCCGCTCCCGGACCATCGCCGACGAGGTCAGCTCCCCGCGCTGCGGCTGCACCTGCACCCGGCCGAAGGCGTCGGAGACGACGATCGCCGGTACGGCGTTGTTCCGGCAACTGGCCCGCAGGCCGACCAGGAAGCCGGGCTGCACCATGCTGGGGCGCACCTCGACGAAGACGACGCCGGGGGGCGGCTGCGGATTGCCGTTCTGGTCCGGAAAGCTCTGGCCCTCGTCGGACGGAGTGGGAGCCGCCACGGCCAGGGCCGGAGCCGCCACCGGCGGCGCACCGGCGCGGGCCACGCCCACCCCGAGGAGCACCGGACCGAGGGCACCTACCGCGACCGCCACGGCGACCCGCTGGAGCGAGACCGACATCCTGCCCCCTTCCGGCGCCTTCCGGCAGCGCCGCGGCGGAGCCGCCGGCCTGCCGTACGGGATGAATCGTCTCACCCCCGGGCGTACATCACATCCGATACGCCGGAACCGTCGCGTACGCTCGGGTCGCTGTGACCTCCACCGACCTGAACCCCGCCGTCCCGGTGGCCGCGCCGGCCGTCGGGATCCGCACCTTCCATCCCCGCCGCGGCCGGATGAGCGGCCGCCAGACGGACGCGCTGGAGCGGCTCTGGCCCACGTACGGCATCGACATCGCCGCCCTCGACGGGCCGGTCGATCCGGCCGCGCCGTTCGGACGCGGCGCTCCGGTGGTGCTGGAGATCGGCTCCGGGATGGGTGACGCCACGGCCGCGATGGCCGCCGCCGACCCGGATCGAGATTATCTGGCGGTCGAGGTGCACACCCCGGGAATCGCCAACCTGCTCGACCTGGTGCAGCGGCACGGGCTGCGCAACGTCCGGGTGGCGCAGGGCGACGCGTTGGACCTGGTCCGGGCGATGCCCGAGGGCTGCCTCGACGCGGTGCACGTCTTCTTCCCCGACCCGTGGCCCAAGTCCCGGCACCACAAGCGGCGGCTGATCCAGCCGGGCCACGTGGCCCTGCTGCGCTCCCGGCTGACCGACGGCGGGACGCTGCACTGCGCCACCGACTGGGCCGAGTACGCCGAGGCGATGCGGGAGACCCTGGCGGCCGACCCGGAGCTGGCGAACGCGTACGACGGTTACGCCCCCCGCCCGGCGCACCGGCCGGTGACGAAGTTCGAGCGGCGCGCGCTCACCGCCGGCCGCCCGGTCTTCGACCTGATCCACCGGCGGGTCGCCCCCGCCGCCGCCGCGACCGCCCGGGGCTGAGCCGCGGGCGTACCCCTCGGGGTGCTCGGCGACGGGCGCGGACCGGGACGCGCGGGACGGCGCGCGCGCCCGGCGGGCGCCCGCGCCCGACCCGGTTGGCGCGACCGACCATGATCCGGGCACCATGGGGGGCGCTATGACGCTCACCGCCGCGCTTCCGGAAAGCGCCGACCCCGACACCCTCTACGACGCGTTCGCCGGCTGGGCGAAGGAGCGCGGCCTCGACCTCTACCCCCACCAGGAGGAGGCGGTCATCGAGATCGTCTCCGGCGCGAACGTGATCATGAACACGCCGACCGGCTCAGGCAAGAGCCTGGTCGCGATCGCCGCGCACTTCGCCGCCCTCGCCGACGACCGGACCACCTTCTACACCGCGCCGATCAAGGCCCTGGTGTCGGAGAAGTTCTTCGCGCTCTGCGAGGTCTTCGGCGCGGAGAACGTCGGCATGCTCACCGGCGACGCCAGCGTCAACGCCGACGCCCCGATCATCTGCTGCACCGCCGAGATCCTGGCAAACCTCGCGCTGCGCGAGGGTGCCCGGGCCGACGTCGGCCAGGTGGTCATGGACGAGTTCCACTTCTACGCCGAGCCCGACCGGGGCTGGGCGTGGCAGGTGCCGATCATCGAACTGCCCCAGGCGCAGTTCGTCCTGATGTCCGCCACGCTGGGCGACACCACCCGCTTCGTCGACGACCTGACCCGGCGCACCGGGCGGCCGACCGCCACCGTGCGCTCGGCCGAGCGGCCCGTCCCGCTCCTCTTCTCGTACGCGATGACGCCGATGCACGAGACCCTCGAGGAGCTGCTGGCCACCAAGCAGGCCCCGGTCTACGTCGTGCACTTCACCCAGGCCGCCGCCCTGGAACGCGCCCAGGCGCTGATGAGCGTCAACGTCTGCACCCGGGCCGAGAAGGACATGATCGCCACCGCGATCGGGAACTTCCGGTTCACCTCCGGCTTCGGCAAGACGCTGTCCAGGCTGGTCCGGCACGGCATCGGGGTGCACCACGCCGGCATGCTGCCCAAGTACCGGCGCCTGGTGGAGACCCTGGCCCAGGCCGGGCTGCTCAAGGTCATCTGCGGCACGGACACCCTCGGCGTCGGCATCAACGTGCCCATCCGCACCGTGCTCTTCACCGGCCTGTCCAAGTACGACGGGGTCCGCACCCGGCTGCTCAAGGCCCGCGAGTTCCACCAGATCGCCGGGCGGGCCGGCCGGGCCGGCTTCGACACCCTGGGCCGGGTGGTGGTGCAGGCCCCCGAGCACGTCATTGAGAACGAGAAGGCGCTCGCCAAGGCCGGCGACGACCCGAAGAAGCGCCGCAAGGTGGTGAAGAAGAAGCCGCCGGAGGGCTCCATCGGCTGGGGGGAGCCCACCTTCCAGCGCCTGGTCGAGGCCGAGCCGGAGCCGTTGACCTCCAGCTTCCAGGTCAGCCACTCCATGCTGCTGAACGTGATCGGCCGCCCCGGCGACGCGTTCGCCTCGATGCGGCACCTGCTCACCGACAACCACGAGGACCGCGCCGCCCAGCGCCGGCACATCCGCCGGGCCATCGCCATCTACCGGGCGCTGCGCGCCGGCGGCGTGGTGGAGCAGCTCGACCAACCCGACGAGGCCGGCCGGCGGGTCCGGCTCACCGTCGACCTCCAGCTCGACTTCGCGCTCAACCAGCCGCTGTCGCCGCTGGCCCTGGCCGCGATCGAACTGCTCGACGTCGAGTCCCCGTCCTACGCCCTGGACGTGCTCTCGGTGATCGAGTCGATCCTCGACAACCCGCGCCAGGTGCTCTCCGCGCAGCAGTTCAAGGCCCGCGGCGAGGCGGTCGCGGCGATGAAGGCCGAGGGCATCGAGTACGAGGCCCGCCTGGAACTGCTCGACGAGGTGACCTGGCCCAAGCCCCTCGCCGAGCTGCTCGACTCGGCGTACGAGATGTACCGGCAGGGCCACCCCTGGGTCGCCGACCACGAGCTCTCCCCCAAGTCCGTCGTGCGGGACATGTACGAGCGGGCGATGACCTTCACCGAGTACGTGCAGTTCTACGGCCTGTCCCGGTCGGAGGGCCTGGTGCTGCGGTACCTCGCCGACGCGTACAAGACGCTGCGGCAGACCGTCCCCGAGGACGCCAAGACCGAGGAGCTGGTCGACCTCATCGAGTGGCTGGGCGAGCTGGTCCGCCAGGTCGACTCCAGCCTGATCGACGAGTGGGAGCGGCTGCGCAACCCGTCCGACGTGGCCGAGGTCGCCTCCGCCCTGGAGGACCGGCCACCGGCGGTCACCCGCAACGCGCGGGCGTTCCGGGTGCTGGTGCGCAACGCGCTGTTCCGCCGGGTCGAGCTGGCCGCGCTGCGCCGCTGGTACGACCTCGGCGAGCTGGACTCCGCCACCGGCTGGGACGCCGACGCCTGGGCCGACGCGCTGGAGCCGTACTTCGAGGCGTACGACTCGATCGGGGTGGGGCCGGACGCGCGGGGGCCGGCGCTGCTGATGATCGAGCAGGGGCGGGAGCGCTGGACCGTCCGGCAGATCTTCGACGACCCGGAGGGTGACCACGACTGGGGCATCAGCGCCGAGGTCGACCTGGCCGCCTCCGACGAGGCGGGGGCGGCGGTCGTCCGGATCACCTCGGTGGGCCAGCTCTGACCTTTTTTCCAAGGGGCCGTCCGGGACGTCCGGACGGCCCCTTTTCTACCCTGGGCGATGTCACCCCCGTCGATTAGAATGTATGTACTAATCGAGTTCCTGACCTGGGAGGACGCTCGTGACCGCGCCCATCGCCACCCCCCTCACGCCGTACGCCACCCTCCTCGGTTTCACCCGGTACGTCGACCGCACCGGCCCCACCAAGGCGACCTTCGTCGGCGGCCTGCGCAAGCAGCGGGCCAGCCGTTCCGGCTTCAACCCGCACGGCCAGTTCGTCAAGGCGCTCAAGGCCGACATCGCCTTCCACACCGGCGGCACCCACCTGGCGCAGGTGGCCGACCTGGTCAAGCCGCGCTGGCGCCCGCTCTACCAGGCGCTCGTCCCCGGGGCGACGGCCTGGCTGGAGTCCCTCGGCGAGCCGGCCGGCGTCGACCTCGCCCAGACCCGCGACGCCCTCGCCATGCTCGGCGACCTGCCCGTCAAGATCAACCCCCACTTCGGTGTCCGGTACGCCGACGGTCGCGCCGAGGCGATCCGGCTGCACTTCGACGAGGCGTCGCCGAGCGAGGAGGCGGCGCTCGCGACGCTGCACCTGATGGCCCGGCACATGGACGCGGTGCTCCCGCACGCCGAACCGGTCCTGGTCGACGTCCGCCGCGGCGCTGCCCTGCGCATGCCCGAGACCGTCAAGCCCCAGCAGGTCGAGCAGTGGCTGGCCGGCGAGGCCGCCGCCTTCCGCGCCATCTGGTCCACCGCCGCCTGACCCACCCACCCCCCACCCCGTCGCGTCGCCACGGCCCTCGCGCCCCTCGCAAGATCGCGCTCGATCCAGGAAGTAGTGGCCTCGCCGGCGCTGGGAGGCCACTACTTCCATGTTCGAGCGTGATCATGGCGTGACGGCCGAGGACGCCCGCGGGGTTATCCACAGGGGATGGCGCGGGGCGGCGGGATCCGGAACCGTTGGAGCATGCCGAAGGCCCCTCGCCGACCGCCGCAGCTGCGCGGCCGGATCTTCCGCGGATCCACCGCCGTCTCCCGCGGCCTGCTCACCCGCAACGACCTCCGCAGCTCAGCGTGGCGCTCCCTGTTCCGGGACGTCTACGCCGACTCACACCTGAGAGTCAGCCATCGCGATCGATGTCGGGCCGTCACGCGTTGGCTGGTACCGCCCGGCACGGCCGTGGCCGGTCGGTCCGCCGCGGCGTTGTACGGCGCCGGGCGGGTCGCCCCCGACGAGCCGATCGACGTGCTGATGTCGACGTCGCTCGCCGCGCCGCAGCCCACCGACGCCACCACGACGGACACCACAGGCACGTACGCGGCCGACGGGGGGACGACCAAGGCGGAGAGGAGGTCCATCGCCCGGACCCGACCGCGGCGCGGCCCGGCGACCGGGCTACGGGTGCATCGGGCCGAGCTGGATCCCGGCGACGTCGTGGACCGGGCGGGCATCCTGGTCACCACGCCGGCGCGTACCTGCTGGGACCTGGCCCGTTGGCTGGACGTCGTCGACGCGGTCGTCGTCATCGACAGCCTGCTGGCCCGCCGGCTCACCGACGTGCCGGCCCTACGCGAGTACGCCCTGGCGCGGGCCGGCCGGCGAGGTTGGCGATCGCTGCTGCGCGCCGTCGACCTGGCCGACCCGGGCACCGAGTCGCCACCGGAGTCCCGCACCCGGGTCCAGCTCGTACTGGCCGGACTGCCCCGGCCTCGGACGCAGTGGGTCGTCTCCGACCACGGCCGGTTCGTCGCGCGGCTGGATCTGGCCTGGCCGGAGCTCAAGGTGGCGGTGGAGTACGACGGTCTGTGGCACGACGATCCCGAGCAGTTCCACCGCGACCGCCGCCGACTCAACCAGTTGCTCGGTGGCGACTGGATCGTCCTGCACGTGACGGCCAAGCGTCTCCGGGAGGACTTCCCGGGCTTCGTCGCCGAGGTCCGGGCCGCCCTCCGCTCCCGCGGACACCGCGCGGGGCGCTGACACCGGAGCGCGCAGCGCGGGGAGCCGGGGTTCGGACGGCATAGGGCGCGCGGGGCGTGCGGGGCGCAGGGCGTGCAGCCGGGGCGCAAGGCGCGGCAGGACGCAAGGCACGGCGGGCAGAGCCGGGAAGATCACGCTCGAACATGGAAGTAGTGGCCTCCCATCGTCGGGGAGGCCACTACTTCCTGGAACGAGCACGATCTTGCGGGTGCCCGGCTGCTCGGGATGCACGCGACGCAAACGCGAGCGCGAGCGGACGCGGGGCGGTCAGGCGGCGGTGAGGTACTTCTCGAGGTCGTCGAGGATCTTGTTGGCGGCGCCGACGCCGATGCCGGTCATCCAGACCTCGTCGGAGACGACGTGGGCCTTGCCGGCCTTGACCGCGGCGAGACCCTGCCACAGGGTGCCGGCGGTGACCTTGGCCTGCTCGGCGGCGGCCTTCTCGCCGTACGCGGTCACGAAGATGACGTCGCCGTCCACCTCGTTGACCCGCTCGGCGCTGACCAGGTCGAAGCGCTTGTCCTCCTTGCCGTCGAGGCGCTGCCGCTCCGGGCGGCCCAGCCCGGTGTCGCCGACGACGATGCCGGAGAACGAGTCCGGGCCGTACACCCGGATGTTGCCGGGGATGAAGCGCACGATGGAGATCTCGCGCGACGCCGCGTCGCCGAGCTTGGCGCCGAAGTCCTTCGCCCGCTTCTCGTACGTGGCGAGCAGCTCCTTGGCCTGCTGCTCCTTGCCGAGCGCCCGACCGTCGAGGAGGAGGTTCTCCTTCCAGGTGACGCCGACCTTCTCGGTGAAGACGGTCGGCGCGATGGCGGCCAGCTCGTCGTAGAACTTCTCCTGGCGGAACTTGCTGCCCAGGATCAGGTCCGGCTTGAGGGCGGTGATCGCCTCCAGGTCGGGCTCGGTGAGCACGCCGACCTCCTTGATGGCGGCCAGCTTCTCCGCGCCGAAGTAGGTCGGCCAGCTCTTCGCCTCGCCGGCGGTGGCGGCGCCGACCGGCGTGACGCCGAGCGAGAGCGCAGTGTCGATCTTGTCGGTGTCGAGCACCACGACGCGCTTCGGGTCGGCGGGGACCTTGGTGGCGCCCATGGCGTGGGTGATCTCCCGGGTCTCCCCGGTGGCGGTGCCGGCGACCGGGTCGCTCTCACCACACGCGGTGAGACCGACGCCGAGGGCGAGCGCCGCGGTGAGAGCGGCGGCGAGACGACGCATCAGAGTCCTTTCGAGGGGTACGAGCCGACGACCGGGCCATCCGTGTCGTCGGTGTGGGTGCGGGCCGCCGGAGCGGGGGCGGCCGGCTCGGAGGCGCCGCCGGGGCCGGCAGCCCCGGTCGGCGGTGCGAGGGAGGACGGGGCGGCAGCCCCGGGCAGCGGCGCGAGGGAGGGGGCGCTGAGCCCGGGCACCACCAGCGGCGCCCCGGTCACCGGGCAGGGCACGACCACGCAGTCGAGCCCGAAGACGTCGCGGACCAGCTCCACGGTGAGGATCTCCCGGGGTGGCCCGGCTGCCACCACCGCGCCGGCCCGCATCGCGATCAGGTGGTCGGCGTAGCGGGCGGCCTGGTTGAGGTCGTGCAGCACGGCGACCACGGTCCGGCCCCGCTCGACGCGCAGCCGGTGCAGCAGGTCCAGCACCTCCACCTGGTGGGCCAGGTCGAGGAAGGTGGTCGGCTCGTCGAGCAGCAGCGCCTCGGTGTCCTGGGCCAGGGTCATCGCGATCCAGACCCGCTGCCGCTGCCCACCGGAGAGGGTGTCCACCGGCCGGTCGGCGAGGCCGGCCACGTCGGCGAGGGCCATCGCCCGCTCCACGGCGGCGCCGTCCTGCTCGGACCACTGCCGCCACCACCGCTGGTACGGCTGTCGCCCCCGCCCGACCAGGTCGGCCACGGTGACGCCCTCGGGCACCAGGGGGCTCTGCGGGAGCACGCCGAGCCGGCGGGCCACCTCCCGGGTGGGCAGGTCCCGGATCGCGGTGCCGTCGAGCAGAACCGTTCCCCGGCGGGGCTGGAGCAGCCGGGCCAGGGTGCGCAGCAGGGTGGACTTGCCGCAGGCGTTCGGGCCGACGATCACGGTGAACGCGTCGGCGGGCAGCTCCAGGTCGAGCCCGTCCAGCACGGTCCGCTCGTCGTAGCCGGCGACCAGGTCGCGGGTGGAGAGCAGCGCGCCTGCCCGGTCAGGGGTGGACCTCACGACGACCTCCGGCGACCACGGATGAGCAGGAACATCAGGTAGGGCCCGCCGATGGCGGCGGTGAGCACGCCCGCCGGCAGTTGGGTGGGGGCGAACAACCGCCGCCCGGCCAGGTCGGCCAGCACCAGCAGCAGCGCGCCGACCAGCGCCGCGCAGACCAGCGGGGGCCGCTCGGCGCGGACCAGCCGGCGGGCCACCTGCGGGGCGACCAGCGCGACGAAGTCCACGGCGCCGACCTGCGCGGTGACGCTGGCGGCCACCGCGACCCCGGTCACCGCCAGGCCGATCCGGCGGGCGACCGGGCGCAGCCCGATGCCCCGCGCGGTGTCGTCGTCCAGCGCCGTGCTGTTGAGCGCCCAGCCGGCCCAGGCGAGCACCGGCAGCAGCACGACCAGGGTGAGCGCGATCCAGGCGGTCTCCGTCCAGCCCTTCCCGGCCAGGGTGCCGATCAGCCAGATCTGCGCGCGCAGCCCGTCGATCGGGTCTGCGGTGAGCATGACCACCTCGGTCAGCGCCCGCAGGGCGAACGCGACGGCGACGCCGGCGAGGACGAAGCGCTGCGCCGCCAGGCCGTGCCGGGCCCCGAGCGCGAACAGCAGCAGCGCGGCCGCCAGCCCGCCCAGCAGCGCCGCCGGGGCGACCAGGACGGCGGCCGCGCCGGTGGTGATCGCCACGGTGGCGGCCAGCCCGGCGCCCTGGGTGATGCCGACGACGTCGGGGCTGGCCAGGGCATTGCGGGCCACGCTCTGGATCAGCGTGCCGGCGATGCCGAACGCGGCGCCGGCGGTGGCGGCGAGCACGACCCGGGGCAGCCGCAGGTCGAGCACCACCAGGTCGTACGGGGTGCCGGCGCCGGAGAGCGCGCGGAGCACGTCGCGCGGCGCGACGTACGGGGTGCCGAGGCAGAGGCTGAGCAGCACGGCGACGGCGAGCAGCGCGGTGGTGGCGGCGGCGACCAGCACGGCGCGGCGGCGGATCTGGACGCGGACCGGCCCGACGCGCAGCAGCGACCGGCCGGGCGGCGCGGTGCGGGGTGGCCGGGAGGTGGCGGCCGGAGTGGTGCCCGCCGGCGCCCCGGTCGGGTCGGAGAGGACGCGGGGGCTCACGCGGTCACCACCTTGGCGCGGCGGACCAGGAACGCCAGCAGCGGGGCGCCGATGAGGGCGGTGACGATCCCGGCCGGCACCTCTCCGGGCGGGGCGACCAGTCGGCCGACGATGTCCGCGCCGAGCAGCAGCGCCGGCCCGAGCAGGGCGGAGACGGCGAGGGTCCACCGGTGGTCGGCGCCGACCAGGGCCCGGGCCAGGTGCGGCACGGCGAGGCCGACGAAGGCGATCGGGCCGGCCGCGGCGACGGCGGCGCCGGTCAGCAGCACGGCCGACAGGCCGCCGCCGAGGCGGACCAGGCCGATCCGGTGGCCCAGGCCGCGGGCGACGTCGTCGCCGAGGGCGAGCGCGTCGAGGCCGCGGGCCACCAGCACGGCCAGCGTCAGTCCGGCGAGGACGAACGGCAGCACCTGGCCGGCGACGGTGAGGTCCCGGCCGGTGAGCCCGCCGACCACCCAGAACCGGTACTCCTCGAAGGTGCGCGCGTCGATGCTGAGCAGCGCGTACACGACGGAGGCGAGGCTGGCGTCGAGCGCCGCGCCGATCAGCGCGAGGGTGACCGGGCTGGCGCCCTCGCGGGTGCGGTTGGCGACGGCGAAGACGAGCAGCCCGGCGCCGAGCGCGCCGGCGATGCCGAACCAGACGTACCCGGCGAGGGTGCCGATGCCGAACACCGCGATGGCGAGCACCACGCCGAAGGAGGCGCCGGCGCTGATGCCGAGGATGCGGGGCTCGGCGAGCGGGTTGCGGGTGAGCGCCTGGAAGAGCACCCCGGCGACGGCGAGGGCGAGGCCGACCAGGAGGCCGAGGGCGGTACGCGGCATGCGCAGCTCGCGCACGATGGTGCTGGCGGTGCCGCCGTCGGGGGCGACCAGCGCGTCCCAGACCTGACCCGGGCCGAGCGGCCGGCTGCCGAGCGCGAGGCTGGCCAGCACCGTGAGCGCCAGCACGGCGGCCGCGGTGACGGCGACCGCGGTACGGCGGCCGGGGCGGCCGCGGGACCGGCGGGCGGCGCCGGCCGGTCGGGCGGCGAGGGTGGTCACGTTGCTCCTGACCTCGGAATAAGGTTCGCCTTACCTTATCCGAGAGGCTTAGGGTCGCCTAACCGAAGGCCCTCGATCGGTCGTCGTGCCCGCCGGTGTCCGCGCCGCTGTCGGCCGGGAGCGGGACAGCGCGGCGGCAATCGCCCCTACGCTGGTCAGATGCGATTCGACCAGCACACCCTCGTCCTGCTGATCCGCCCGGAGGGCACCCCGGAGCTGCCGCGGGACGCGGCCGACCTGCTGCGCGACGCCCACCTGGCCCACCAGGCGGGGCTGGTGGAGCAGGGCCTCGTGCTCGCCGCCGGCCCGTTCCTGGACCCGGACGACACGACGCTGCGCGGTCTCGCGGTCCTTCCGGTCGACCCGGCCGCGGCCCGCGAACTCTACGCCAACGACCCGGCGGTGCGCGCGGGCCAGCTCGCCGTCCGGGTGACGAGTTGGATGGTGCCGGAGGGCAACGTGCGGTACGGGGAGGTCGGCGTGCCCCGGTCGATGCTGGAGGCGGCCGCCGGGGACTGACCGGTCACGCCTCCGAGGCCGGCCGGCTGCCCGGCACGGTCGGCAGCGGCCACTGCCCGGTCCGCACCACCGCCGACGGGTCGAGCTGCTGGTCCGCCCAGACGTGCGTCTCCGGCAGCAGGTCGGTCACCGGCACCTTCCGCAGGGCGTTCATCGGCCCGACGATCACCTCGACGGAGGGGAAGTAGTCCAGCAGCACCTGCCGGCACCGCCCGCACGGCGGGAGCACGGTGCGCCCCCGGTCGCCCACGGCGACGATGGTCTCCAGGGTGCCCGCGCCCTGGGTCGCCGCGGCGCCGATCGCGACCACCTCGGCGCACGGGCCCCCGGTGAAGTGGTGGACGTTGACCCCGGTGAAGAGCCGGCCGTCGACGGTCCGCGCCGCCGCCGCCACGGTGTGGTTGTCGCTGCGGCAGCGCAGCTTGGCGACGGCCGTGGCCGCCTGCACGAGCGCGCGGTCGGTGTCCAGCATCGTCATCTCGGGCCCCCGTGGTAGCCAGTGGGTCGGCGGCAACTCTAGCCCGCCGCACCCCCCTTTCCCCGGGAGCGACTCCGCTGCCCCCGCGACCTCGGCGACCAGCGCGTCGACCCCGACCCGCCCGGGCGGCGGCAGGTGGCCGGCGGCCGGTGGGCGGTAACCCGGGGGCGGTCCCGCGCCGGTCTGCCTATCCTTGTCGGCGACATGCAGAATCCAGCCGCACCCGCCGACGCCGTCACCGCCCGTGAGCTGCACCGCCGCCTCGCCCCGCTGATGTTCCGCGACCAGCGGCGTCTGCAACGGCGGCTGGACGGCGTCCGACGGCTGAAGGACCCGCAGCGGCGGGACGACGCGCTGGCCGAGATCGCCGCGGACGTGGTCCGGGCCGAGGCGCGGCTGGAGAGCCGCCGGGCCGCCGTGCCGGTGGTGACCTATCCGGCGCAGCTGCCGGTCAGCGAGCGCCGGGACGACATCGCCGCCGCGATCCGCGACCACCAGGTGGTGATCGTGGCCGGCGAGACCGGCTCCGGCAAGACCACCCAGTTGCCGAAGATCTGCCTGGAGCTGGGCCGCGGGATCAACGGGCTGATCGGGCACACCCAGCCGAGGCGGCTGGCCGCCCGGACGGTGGCCGACCGGATCGCCGAGGAGCTCGGCACCGAGCTGGGCGACGTGGTCGGCTACAAGGTGCGCTTCACCGACCAGGTGAGCGACCGCAGCCTGGTCAAGCTGATGACCGACGGCATCCTCCTGGCTGAGTTGCAGACCGACCGGATGCTGCGCCAGTACGACACGCTGATCATCGACGAGGCGCACGAGCGCAGCCTCAACATCGATTTCATCCTGGGCTACCTGCGGCAGCTCCTCCCCCGCCGCCCCGACCTCAAGGTGGTCATCACCTCGGCGACCATCGAAACCGACCGGTTCGCCCGGCACTTCGCCGACGCGGACGGGAAGCCGGCGCCGGTGGTGGAGGTCTCCGGGCGGACCTACCCGGTCGAGGTGCGGTACCGGCCGCTGGTCGAGGTCACCGAGGCCGAGGAGGACGAGGGCGACGACGACGAGACCGTCCGGGACCAGATCCAGGCGATCGGCGACGCGGTCGAGGAGCTGGCCGCCGAGGGGCCCGGCGACATCCTGGTCTTCCTCAGCGGCGAGCGGGAGATCCGGGACACCGCCGACGCGCTGGGCAAGCTGGTGGAGAAGAAGCGGTCGCTGCTCGGCACCGAGATCCTGCCGCTCTACGCCCGGCTCTCCGCCGCCGAGCAGCACCGGGTCTTCGCCCCGCATCCCGGTCGCCGGGTGGTGCTCGCCACCAACGTCGCGGAGACCTCGCTGACCGTGCCCGGCATCAAGTACGTGGTGGACCCGGGCACGGCCCGGATCTCCCGCTACAGCAGCCGGCTCAAGGTGCAGCGGCTACCCATCGAGCCGGTCTCCCAGGCCTCGGCCAACCAGCGCAAGGGCCGCTGCGGGCGGACCTCCGACGGCATCTGCGTCCGCCTCTACGACGAGCAGGACTTCGAATCCCGGCCGGAGTTCACCGACCCGGAGATCCTGCGCACCAACCTCGCCTCGGTCATCCTCCAGATGACCTCGATCGGGCTGGGCGACATCGCCGCGTTCCCGTTCATCGACCCGCCGGACCGGCGCAACGTCACCGACGGCGTCAACCTGCTGCACGAGCTGGGCGCGCTCGACCCGACCGAGACGGACCCGGCGAAGCGGTTGACCGCGCTGGGGCGGCGGCTGGCCCAGCTCCCGGTCGACCCGCGGCTGGCCCGGATGGTGCTGGAGGGCGAGCGCAACGGCTGCGCCACCGAGGTGATGGTGATCGCCGCCGCGCTGTCGATCCAGGACCCGCGGGAGCGGCCGGCGGAGAAGCAGGCCCAGGCCGACCAGGCGCACGCTCGGTTCGCCGACAAGGAATCCGACTTCGTGGCGTTCCTCAACCTCTGGCGTTACCTGCGCGAGCAGCAGCGGGCGCTGTCGTCCAGCACGTTCCGCCGGATGTGCAAGGCCGAGTACCTCAACTACCTGCGGGTCCGCGAGTGGCAGGACATCGTCAGCCAGTTGCGCCAGGTGCTGCGTACCCCCGAGCAGGGGCGACCGGCGCGCGACGGCGACGGCCGGCGCGGCCCGACGGCGGACCTGCCGGAGGAGATCGACACCCCGAAGGTGCACCAGTCGTTGCTGCCCGGCCTGCTCTCGCACGTCGGGCTCAAGGACGCCCAGAAGCACGAGTACCTGGGTGCCCGGGGCGCGAAGTTCGCGCTCTTCCCCGGCTCGGCGCTGTTCAAGAAGCCGCCGCGCTGGGTGATGGCCGCGGAGCTGGTGGAGACCTCCCGGCTCTGGGGCCGGGTGGCCGGCCGGGTCGAGCCGGAGTGGGTGGAGCCGCTGGCCCAGCACCTGGTCAAGCGCAGCTACAGCGAGCCGCACTGGGAGAAGAAGCAGGCCGCGGTGATGGCCTTCGAGAAGGTCACCCTGTACGGCATCCCGCTGGTCACCTCCCGCAAGGTCAACTTCGGTCGGATCGACCCGGCGCTGAGCCGGGAGCTGTTCATCCGGCACGCCCTGGTCGAGGGCGACTGGCAGACACACCACCAGTTCTGGCAGGACAACCAGCGGCTGCTGGCCGAGATCGAGGAGCTGGAGAGCCGGGCCCGGCGCCGGGACATCCTGGTCGACGACGAGACGATCTTCGCCTTCTACGACCAGCGGATCCCCGCCGACGTGGTCTCCGGCCGGCACTTCGACGCCTGGTGGAAGAAGACCCGCCGGGAGCAGCCCCAGCTGCTCACCTTCACCCGGGACCTGCTGGTCAACGCCGGCCGGGGCGGGGTGGACGAGGCGGACTACCCGGACGAGTGGCGCTCCGGCGAGGTGGCCCTGCCGTTGACCTACCGGTTCGAGCCGGGCAGCCCGACCGACGGCGTGACCGTGGACATCCCGCTGCCGCTGCTCAACCAGGTGCCGGCGGAGAGCTTCGACTGGCAGGTGCCGGGGCTGCGCGAGGAACTGGTAGTCGCGCTGATCCGGTCGCTGCCCAAGGCGATCCGGCGCAACTTCGTCCCGGTGCCCGACTACGCCCGGGCCGCGCTCGCCGCGATCACCCCGGGCGAGGAGCCACTGCTCGACGCGCTCACCCGGCAGCTGCGCCGGATGACCGGGGTCACCGTCCCCCGCGACGCCTGGGACACCGAGCGGCTCCCGGCCCACCTGCGGGTCAGCTTCCGGGTCCTCGACGAGGAGAACAAGCCGGTCGCCGAGGGCAAGGACCTGCCGACCCTGCAACGCCAGCTCCGTCAGGAGGTACGCCAGGTCGTGGCCGCCGCCGCGCCGGACGTCGCCCGGACGGGCCTGACCGACTGGAGCATCGGCGCCCTGCCGCGCACCTTCGAGCAGGTCCGCGCCGGCTACGCGGTGACCGCGTACCCGGCGCTGGTGGACGAGGGCGCGACGGTCGGGGTGAAGGTCTTCGACTCCGAGGCCGAGCAGGCCGCCGCGCACTGGGCGGGCACCCGGCGGCTGCTCCGGCTGACCGTGCCGTCGCCGGCGAAGTTCCTCCAGGGGCGGCTCTCCAACGAGGCGAAGCTGGCGTTGAGCCGCAACCCGCACGGCAGCGTGCAGGAGTTGATCTCCGACGCCGCCGGTGCGGCGATCGACAAGTTGATCGCCGACGCCGGTGGGCCGGCCTGGGACGCGGAGGGCTTCGCTGCGCTGCGCGAGAAGGTCCGCGCGGACCTGGTCGACACCGTGGTCGACGTGATGGACCGGGTCCGCAAGGTGCTCGCCGCCGCGTACGCGGTGGAGCAGCGGCTCGGCAGGACCCAGAACCTGGCGGTGGTGTCCGCCCTGGCCGACATCCGGGCCCAGCTCTCCGGGCTGGTCCACAAGGGTTTCGTCACCGAGACCGGGTACGCCCGCCTCACCGACGTGCTGCGCTACCTGACCGCGATCGAGCGGCGGCTGGACCGGCTGCCCGGCAACCCGCAGCGGGACCGGCAGCAGCAGGACCGGATCGCGGCGGTGCAGAAGGAGTACACCGACCTGCTCGCGGCGCTGCCGCCGGGTCGCCGCGGGTCCGCGGCGGTGCGGCAGATCCGCTGGATGATCGAGGAGTTGCGGGTGAACGTCTTCGCCCAGGCGCTGGGTACGCCGTACCCGGTGTCGGAGCAGCGGATCTACCGCGCGATGGACGACGCGGAGGGTCGGTAGCCGCGGCCAGGTCTGCTGCAACAGACCATTGACTGTTTGCAGTGGACGGGGCTAGCGTCTTCGCCTAGGAAAGCCCTTTCCTCAGGCGAAAGGCGGTTCCCCGGATGCCTTCCACCTCCCCTTCGGACGGCCCTCACCGCGCCGTTCTCGACGAGCTCCCCCCGCACCGCTGCTCGTGCGGCACCACCCGCCGCGCCTTCGTCGACGAGTCGGCCGGCGCGGTGAGCGTGCACCTGCTCCAGGTGCAACAGGCCACCACCCACTTCCACAAGGTCGCCACCGAGGTCTACGTGATCCTCGACGGCACCGGCGAGGTGGAGCTGAACGGCGTACGTCACGAGGCCAGACCCATGTCGGCCTTCCTGATCCCGCCGGGCACCCGGCACCGGGCCATCGGCGACCTCACCGCGCTGGTGGTCTGCCTGCCCGCGGCGGACGACACCGATGAGTACTTCGACTGAGCCGAGCACCGTCGCGCTGCCCGGCGGCGTCGGTGTCTCCCGGCTCCGGGTCTACGACACGGCCGCCCCGGACGGCCTGCCCGGCGGCACGCCGCACCTGCACCTGGCCTGCACCGAGGGGTACGTGGTGACCGGCGGCGCGGGGCTGGTGCAGACGTTGACCCTCGCCGGCTACCGGGAGGTGGCGCTGCGGCCGGGGGCGGTGGTGTGGTTCTCCCCCGGGACCATCCACCGGCTGGTCAACCACGGCGGCCTGGAGATCACCGTGCTGATGCAGAACGGCGGCCTGCCCGAGGCCGGCGACGCGGTGCTGACCCTGCCGCCGGAGCTGCTGGCCGACCCCGAGCGGTACGCCGCCGCCGCGCGGCTGCCCGACGACGGCGCGCCCGGTGGCGACCTGGCCGCCGCGTACGCCCGGCGGGACCTGGCGGTCCACGGCTACCTGCGGCTGCGCGACGCCCTCGCGGCGGGCGACCCGGCTCCGCTGCGGGAGTTCCACGCGGCGGCGGTCCGGCTGGTGCGGCCGGGGCTGGACCGGTGGCGGCGACGCTGGCGCTCGGGCGCGCTGGACGCCGCCGAGGAGACCGGCCGGCACCTCGACGCGCTCGACCACGGTCGGGGCGACCACCTGGCGGACGCGCGGGTCAGGTGGCGCGACCGGCCGCTGGAGCACGGCCGGCACGGCATGTGCGGCCTGCTCGACACCTATCCCGCCGGCTGACCCACCCCGTTCCGGGCTCCCGGGCCCGAAACCGACCGTAGTGAGAAAGCGCTTACCCGCTGGCCGGAACCGCCATCGGCGCACACCGGACCACCGACCCGAGGAGGAGTGCCGTGCCCGACCAAGCCGTCAACCAGGGCGTCGAGCTGGCCGTGCCGACACCCGACAGCCCCCCGCCGCCCCCACCCGCGGTGGCACCCGACCCGGCACCGGGGCCGGGCGGCACCCGGGTGGAGGAGGCCGCGCGGGCGGCCCGGTCGGGCCCGGTGCGTCGCCTGGCCGGCCTCGCCGACGCGCTCTGGCGGCCGGCGCTGCTGCTCGCGGCCGTGCTCGCCGGCTGGTGGTTCGTGGCCGCCCGCGAGTACGTGCCCAACTACCTGGTCCCCACCCCCGGGCAGGTCTGGACGACCACCGTCGAACAGTGGCCGTTCCTGCTGCGCAACACCTACGTCACGCTCTACGAGACGGTGGTCGGCTTCGTGCTCGCCGCGCTGCTCGGGCTGGGCACCGCGATCCTGATCGCCTACTCCCGCACGATGGAGCGGGCGATCTATCCGATCGTGCTCTTCGCCCAGGTGATCCCCAAGATCGCCATCGCCCCGCTGCTGGTCGTCTGGTTCGGGGTGGGCTTCGCGCCGAAGGTCATCCTGGCCGTGCTGATCGCGTTCTTCCCGGTGGTCATCTCCGGCGTGGCCGGGCTGCGCTCGACCGACCCCGAGCTGATCGACCTGGCGTCCACCATGGGCGCCGGCCCGTGGCGGACGTTCCGCAAGATCCGCTTCCCGAACGCGCTGCCGCACCTGATGAGCGGCCTGAAGGTCGCCGTCACCCTCGCCGTGGTCGGCGCGGTGGTCGGCGAGTTCGTCGGGGCCGACGAGGGCCTCGGCTACGTCCTGCTGCTCGCCAACGGCAACCTCGACGCCGCGCTGCTCTTCGCCGACCTCTTCCTGATGTCCCTGATCGGCATCGCGCTCTTCGTGGTGGTCGAGGTCGCCGAGGCGCTGCTCATCCCCTGGCACGCCAGCCGGCGCGGCGGCGTACCGCTGACCACCTCCTGACGCACCACCACCCCACCCCCCGTTCCGAAACGCTGCTGGAGGCACCCATGAAACGTCTCGCGTACGCCGGCGCCGCACTGCTGCTGCTCATCCCGATCGCCGGGTGCGCCGGGTCCGACGGCCCGGCCACGACCGCCGACGGAAAGAAGAAGGTCACCCTCACCCTCAACTGGGTGCCCTACGGCGAGCACGCCCCGTTCTACTACGGGCTGAAGAAGGGCTTCTACGCCGAGGAGGGCATTGAGCTGGAGATCAAGGCCGGGGGCGGCTCCGGCAAGACCATCCAGGCCGTGGCCCAGAAGCAGACCGACTTCGGCTGGGCCGACACCCCGCCGCTGCTCAAGGCGATCGGCACCGGGATGAAGGTGAAGAGCGTCGGGGTCTTCCTCCAGAAGGGACCGACGTCGATCGAGTTCCTCGCCGACAAGGGGATCAGCAAGCCGGCCGACCTGAAGGGCAAGACCGTCGGCGGCACCCCCGGCGACGCCATCTACGCCACCTTCCCCGGCTGGCTGAAGGCCAACGGCCTCTCCCCCGGCGACGTCAAGGTGGTCAACCTGGACGCCGCCGGCAAGATCG
The DNA here is from genome assembly GCF_036902725.1 of Micromonospora psammae. Lineage (NCBI taxonomy): Bacteria > Bacillati > Actinomycetota > Actinomycetes > Micromonosporales > Micromonosporaceae > Micromonospora > Micromonospora psammae. The sequence goes on from NZ_JBAKHM010000010.1 coordinate 78,048, forward strand.
CCGCCCTGTCCGAGGGGCGGGTCGACGCCATCCAGGGCTTCTTCCACGACCAGGCGCCCACCATCGAGGCGAAGACCGGCAAGAAGGTCAACTACCTGCTCTACGCCGACTGGGGCATGAACATGCTCGGCACCGGGCTGGTGGTCAACGAGGCCACCCTGAGCGGGGACGCCGCCCTGGTCCGGTCGTTCGTCAAGGCCACCCAGCGGTCCTGGACCGAGGCGGCGAAGGACATTCCCGCCGCCACCGACGCGATGGCCGAGCTGGCCGAGAACGAGCCGGCCAAGGAGGTACTGGTGAAGCAGCTCACGCTGGCCGTGCCGCTGCTGGACACCGGGGCCGGCGGGGTGCCGGGGGTCAACCCGGAGGCGAAGTGGACCGAGACGATCGACCTGATGAGCAAGTACGCCGAGTTGAAGGGCGCCGGCGCCCCGGCGACCTACTGGGACGCCTCCTACGCCGGACAGGGGTGAGACGGCGATGGCCAGCTCCGCGACGCTGACCGGCACGGCGGTCGACCTGACCGACCTGACCGTGCGCTTCGCCTCGAAGCGCTCCCGCACCACCGCCGTCGACGACGTCACGCTGCGCGCCGCGCCCGGTGAGTTCGTCACCATCGTCGGCCCGTCCGGCTGCGGGAAGTCCACCCTGCTCAAGGTGGTCGCCGGCCTGGTCCGGCCCAGCTCCGGGTCGGTGTCGTTGCTGGGCCGCCCGGTCACCGGCCCGCAGAAGGAGATCGGGTACGTCTTCCAGCGCGCCGCCCTGCTGGAGTGGCGCGGGGCGCGGAAGAACATCCTGCTCCAGGCAGAGATGCGGGGGCTGGACCGGGCCTTCGCCGCCCGCCGGGCCGACGAGCTGATCGAGCTGACCGGGCTGAAGGGATTCGAGGACGCCCTGCCGCACGAGCTCTCCGGCGGCATGCAGCAGCGGGTGGCGCTCTGCCGGGCCCTGCTGCACCAGCCGCGGGTGCTGCTCATGGACGAGCCGTTCGGCGCCCTGGACGCGCTCACCCGGGAGCAGCTCAACACCGAGCTGAACCGGATCTGGCGGGAGACCGGGACGACGATCCTGCTGGTGACCCACTCGATCGCCGAGGCGGTCTTCCTCGGCACCCGGGTCGAGGTGATGAGCCCCCGGCCCGGCCGGATCATCCGCACCCTGCCGGTGGAGCTGCCGCCGGACCGCCGCTACGCGGAGGTGATGAGCGACGGGAGGTTCGACCGGCTGGCCACCGAGATCCGCACCCTGCTCGGCGCCGACGCCAACCACTGACCGGGCCGGCGCCCGCCGCCCGGCACCCGCCACCCGCGTCCGGCGTCCCGCCGGCGCACCGACACCGGACCGCCCGGTCGCCGACCTGCCCGGCGACCGGCGGCGCCGGGGCCGCCACCGCCCGTCCGTACCGCTGGTCGGCGCCGCCCGCGCGGCGCCGGCGGCAGGACCCTGCGTGCCCCACCCCGCTCGTCCCCCACCGGGAGCGCCCGCCATGAGACGACGTCACCCCGTACCGCTGGCCCTGCTCAGCATCCTCGCGCTGCTGATCAGCCTCACCCCGACCCCGGCGCAGGCCGCGCCCCGCTTCAACGTGCTGGTCTTCTCCAAGGTCACGAACTTCTACCACGACTCGATCCCGGCCGGCATCGCCGCGATCCGGCAGCTCGGCGTCGACCACAACTTCACCGTCGAGGCGACCACCGACGCGACCGCCTTCACCGACGCCAACCTGGCCCGGTTCGACGCGCTGGTCTTCAACAACACCAACTCCACCCCGACCTCGGGCGACCTGCTCAACGCCAGCCAGCGCACCGCCCTGCAGAACTACGTCCGCGGCGGCGGCGGCTGGGTCGGGCTGCACGCGGCGACCGCCAGCGAACGCGACTGGACCTGGTACGAGGGCCTGGTCGGCACGATCTTCGACTACCACCCGGACTTCTCCGCCACCGGCGGGACCTTCCCCGGCCGAATCAAGGTGCTCGACCGCGTCCACCCCTCCACGCAGGGGCTGCCGGAGCTGTGGGAACGCTCCGAGGAGTGGTACAACTGGCGCACCAACCCGACCGGCAAGGTGCACACCCTGGCCCAGATCAAGGTGCGCGACGGGATCAACGGCCTGGACGAGGGCGTCGACCACGCGTACTCCTGGTGCCAGAACTACGACGGCGGCCGGTCCTGGTACACCGCCGGCGGGCACTCCTCGTCGTCCTTCTCCGAGGCGGCGTTCCTGGCGCACCTGCGCGGGGGCATCGAGTGGGCGGCCGGCGCGGTGCCCGGCGACTGCGGGGCCACCAAGACCGCGAACTTCCAGCGGGTGCCGCTGGTCACCGCCGACCTGGCCGACCCCTTCGAGCTGGCCGTCGCCCCGGACCGGCGGGTCTTCTACATCCAGCGCACCGGCGCGGTGAAGGTGATCGACCAGGCCACCCTCGGGGTCACCACGCTGATCGACTTCGCGTACACCGCGGAGCAGACCAGCCAGTCCGACGGGCTGATCGGGCTGACCCTGGACAACAACTTCGCCACCAACAACTGGCTCTACCTGCTCTGGTCCGACAAGACCCTCAAGCAGCTCAACCTCTCCCGGTTCACGGTGGCGAACAACGCGATCAGCCTCGCCTCGGAGAAGCGGCTGCTGACCATCCCGACGCTGCGCGGGGAGGCGCGGGCCAACTCGCACATGGGTGGCTCGCTGACGATGGACCGGGCCGGCAACCTCTACGCCGCCATCGGCGACAACATCGACCCCTTCGAGTCCAGCGGCTTCACCCCGATCGACGAGCGCGCCGGGCGGCGGGCCTTCGACGCGCAGGGCACCTCCGGCAACACCAACGACCTGCGCGGCAAGATCCTGCGGATCCGGCCGCAGGCCGACGGGACGTACACCATCCCGAGCGGCAACCTCTTCGCGCCGGGCACCGCCAAGACCCGGCCCGAGGTGTACGCCATGGGCATGCGCAACCCGTTCCGGATCAGCGTCGACCCGGTCAGCAACGCGCTGCTGGTCGCCGACTACGGGCCGGACGCCCGGGCCGCCGACCCGAACCGGGGCCCCGAGGGGACGGTCGAGTTCAACCGGATCACCAGCGCCGGCAACTACGGCTGGCCGTACTGCGTGGGCAACAACACCCCGTTCAACGACTACAACTTCGCCACCTCCACCTCGGGGGCGAAGTTCAGCTGCTCCGCGCCGGTGAACAACTCGCCGAACAACACCGGCCTGACCAACCTGCCGGCCGCCCGGCCCGCGCTGGTCTGGTACGCCTACTCCGCCTCCAGCCAGTTCCCCGAGCTGGGCACCGGCGGTGGCGGGCCGATGAGCGGCCCGGTCTACGACCACGACCCGGCCAACCCGAGGGTGACCAAGTTCCCGGCGTACTTCGAGGGGAAGTGGATCGTCTACGAGCTGACCCGCAAGTGGTTCAAGACGCTGTCCACGCACACCACGGCACAGACCTTCAGCAACGCCCGGTTCGGCCCGACGAAGGTCGGTGACCTCCAGTCGATCAACGGCATCTTCGGCGACATGTCCTGGGTGCAGCCCTTCGAGGCGGAGTTCGGCCCGGACGGCTCGCTCTACGTGATCGACTTCGGCGCGGGCAGCGGCAGCGGCCGCGGCGGCAGCAACGAGGGCGCCGGGATCTACCGGATCGACTACGTGGCGAACGGCCGGCCGCCGGTGGCGAAGGCGGCCGCGAGCCGGGACAACGGGCCGGCGCCGCTGGCCGTCACCTTCTCCAGCGCCGGCTCGGCCTCGGGCGACGGCGGGCCGATCACGTACGCCTGGGACTTCGACGGCAACGGCACGACCGACTCCACGGCGGCGAACCCGAGCTTCACGTACACCACGAAGGGACGGTTCACCGCCCGGCTGACGGTGACCGGCACCGGCGGGGCGACCGCGGTGGCCACCACCGAGATCACGGTGGGCAACACCCGGCCGGTGGTGACGCTGAGCGTGCCCGACGGCGGCTTCTTCGACTTCGGTGACCGGATCCCGTACACGGTGACGGTCAGCGACCCGGAGGACGGCACCATCGACTGCTCCCGGGTGGTGGTGCAGAGCCAGCTCGGCCACGACTCGCACACCCACCCGCTGGACAACTACACCGGCTGCTCCGGGGTGGTGCTCACCGACGGCGGGGCCGGCGACGGGCACGGGCCGGGGCAGAACCTCTACACCGTGCTGACCGCGCAGTACACCGACGGCGGGACGACCGGCGTACCGGCTCTGGTCGGGTCGACGAAGTCCGAGCTCCAGGTCAAGAGCAAGGAGGCGGAGCACTTCGACGCCCAGAGCGGGGTGAGCGTGCTGGACCGGGCCACCGCCCGCGCCGGCAAGCGGATCGGCGACGTCGACAACGGTGACTGGATCAACTTCGGGCCGGTCAACCTGCGCGGCATCGGCTCGGTGACCGTCGGCGCCAGCTCCGGCGGTCTCGGCGGCGACGTGGAGTTCCGGGCCGGCTCGCCGACCGGGACGCTGCTCGGCAAGGCCACCATCGGCAGCACCGGCGGCTACGACAACGTGGTCTCGCCGACGGTCCCGCTGACCAACCCGGGCGGCACGACGACGCTCTACCTGCGCTTCGTCAACGCCGCGCAGACCGGCGGCACACCGGACCTGCTCTCGGTGGACTGGCTGCGCTTCAACGGGGCGGGGGTCAAGCAGGAGACCGGTGGGACGCTCAGCGCCAGCGCCACGCCGAGCACCGGCACCGCGCCGCTGGCGGTCGCTTTCAGCAGCACGGCCACCGCGCCGGCGGGGCGTACGGTCGCGGACCGGGAGTGGGACTTCGGGGACGGCTCCGCGGTGGTGCACGGCGCGACGGCGAACCACACGTACAGCCGCAAGGGCACGTACACCGCGCGGCTGACGATGACCGACAGCGCGGGTAGCCCGATGTCGACCTCGGTGACCATCACGGTCGGCTGAGCGGCCCGGCGGTGGTGTGCCCGGTCCCGTCCCGGGCGCACCACCGCCGGCCCTACCGCGGCTCGACGCCGGCCGGCAGCTCGTCGGCGGCGGTGGCGTCGTGCACGTACTCCAGCAGGATCCGGCGCAGCTCCCGGCCGGCGTGGGTGGGCACCACGTCGCGGCGGCGGGCCACCGCGATGGTCCGCCGTACGCCGGGCGGGGCGAGCCGGGTGACCCGGACGCCGGGCCGGCGAGCGACCACGATGCCGGGCACCAGCGCGATGCCCAGCCCGGCCTCGACGAAGCTGAGCACGGCGTCCATCTCCCCGCCGTCGACGGAGAAGGTGGGCTCGAAGCCCGCCTCCCGGCAGGCCTGGATGGTGGCGTCGCGCAGGTCGTAGCCCTCGCGGAACATCACCAGGGGCTGGTCGCGCAGGTCGGTGATCCGCAGCTGACCGGTCTCCCGCGCGGCGGGCAGCTCCTCGACCGAGGCGACCACCAGGCTCTCCCGCAGGATCGGGTCGACGCGCAGCCCCGGGTCGGCGCCCTGGGCCGGCATGATGATCAGCGCCAGGTCGAGGTCGCCGCGGAGCAGGTCGCGGACGAGGTCTTGCGAGCCCCCCTCCTCCACCCGCAGGTCGACGCTGGGGTGGGCGTCGCGGAACCGGCGCAGCACCGGTGGGGCGAGCGAGGTGGCCAGGCTTGGGGTGGCCCCGAGCCGGACCCGGCCGCGGCGCAGCCCGACCAGCTCCTGCACCTCGCGGGTGGCGGTGTCCACGTCGGCGAGGATCCGCTTGGCCAACGGCAGCAGCACCTCGCCCGCGGCGGTGAGGGCGATGTTGCCCCTTACCCGTTCGAAGAGCGGGGCCCCGAGGTCGGTCTCCAGGGCGTGAATTTGCTTACTCAACGACGGCTGCGTGATGCCGACCAGGTCGGCAGCTTGGGTGAAATGTCGTACTTCGGCCACCGCTACGAAGTACTTGAGCTGATGGAGCTGCATCTGAATAGCCTATGGCTATCAAGACTGCGAGGTCGATGCATTGGACGACTGATCGAAGTGCTCCTAGCGTCGGTCACGTGGTAATCACGAAAACTCGGTCGCCCCTCCGCTCCAGCGTCGGCCTCAAGGCCGTCATGGCGGTGTCGGGCATCTTCCTGGTGCTGTACCTCGTCGCGCACATGGTCGGCAACCTCAAGGTCTTCACGGGCGCGACGTCGTTCGACCACTACGCGCACTGGCTGCGCGACATCGGCAAGCCGCTCCTGCCGGGCGTGTGGTTCCTGTGGATCCTGCGGGCGGGGCTGCTGGTGGCGGTGCTCGCCCACATCTGGGCCGCCACCACGCTCGCCCTGCGCGCCCGCGCCGCCCGGCCGGTCCGGTACGCCCACCGCAAGAAGGTCCAGGGCAGCTACGCCGCCCGCACGATGCGCTGGGGTGGGGTGATCATCCTGCTCTTCGTGATCTACCACCTCCTGGACCTGACCACCGGTCACCTGAACCCGGTCGGCGACCCGAGCAAGCCGTACGCCAACGTGATCGCCGACTTCGCGCCGGAGCGCTGGTACGTCACGCTCTTCTACACCCTGGCGGTCGTCACCCTCGGCTTCCACCTGCGGCACGGCATCTTCAGCGGCCTGCGCAGCCTCGGCCAGCAGACGCCCAAGGGTGAGCGCCGCAACCGGGCGATCGCGCTGGTCGTCGCCGTCGGCATCTGCGGCGGCTTCCTGATGGTCCCGTTCGCCGTACTCACCGGATTGGTGTCCTGACCATGGATCTCTTCATCTCCGGCGACCCGATCGCCGACACGAAGGCACCCGCGGGCCCCATCGACAAGCGCTGGGAGACCCGCCGCTTCGAGGCCAAGCTGGTCAACCCGGCCAACCGCCGCAAGATGACGGTGATCGTGGTGGGCACCGGCCTGGCCGGCGGCTCGGCCGCCGCCACGCTCGCCGAGCAGGGCTACCGGGTCAAGTCGTACTGCTACCAGGACAGCCCGCGCCGGGCCCACTCGATCGCCGCGCAGGGTGGCATCAACGCCGCCAAGAACTACCGCAACGACGGCGACTCGGTGCACCGGCTCTTCTACGACACCGTCAAGGGCGGCGACTTCCGCTCCCGCGAGTCGAACGTGCACCGCCTGGCCGAGGTGTCGGTCAACATCATCGACCAGTGCGTCGCCCAGGGCGTTCCGTTCGCCCGCGAGTACGGCGGCCTGCTGGACACCCGCTCCTTCGGCGGCGCGCAGGTGCAGCGCACCTTCTACGCCCGGGGCCAGACGGGCCAGCAGCTGCTGCTCGGCGCGTACCAGGCGTTGGAACGGCAGATCGGCCTGGGCAACGTGGAGATGAACGCCCGGCACGAGATGCTGGAGCTGGTCGTGGTCGACGGCAGGGCCCGGGGCATCGTCGTCCGGGACCTGGTCACCGGCGAGATCAGCACCGAGATGGCCGACGCGGTCGTGCTCGCCTCCGGCGGCTACGGCAACGTCTTCTACCTCTCCACCAACGCCAAGGGCTGCAACGTCACGGCCACCTGGCGGGCGCACCGCAAGGGCGCCTACTTCGCCAACCCGTGCTACACGCAGATCCACCCGACCTGCATCCCGGTCTCCGGCGACCACCAGTCGAAGCTGACCCTGATGAGCGAGTCGCTGCGCAACGACGGCCGGGTGTGGGTGCCGAAGACCAAGGGCGACGACCGCGCGCCGCGGGACATCCCCGAGGACGAGCGGGACTACTACCTGGAGCGGATCTACCCCTCCTTCGGCAACCTGGTCCCCCGGGACATCGCCTCCCGCGCCGCGAAGAACGTCTGCGACGAGGGCCGCGGCGTCGGCCCGACCAAGCTGGGCGTCTACCTCGACTTCGCCGACGCGATCAACCGGCTCGGCCGCAAGGCCATCGAGGCCAAGTACGGCAACCTCTTCGAGATGTACGAGCGGATCACCGGCGAGGACCCGTACGAGGTACCGATGCGGATCTACCCCGCCGTGCACTACACGATGGGTGGCCTCTGGGTCGACTACGACCTCCAGTCGACCATCCCGGGCCTGTTCGTGATCGGTGAGGCCAACTTCTCCGACCACGGTGCCAACCGGCTCGGCGCCTCGGCGCTGATGCAGGGCCTGGCCGACGGCTACTTCGTGCTGCCCAGCACCATCGCCAACTACCTGGCCGCCGGTCCGCTCGAGAAGGTCGACGCCAGCCACCCGGAGGCGGTCGCGGCCCGCACCGACGTCGAGGACCGGATCCAGCGGCTGCTGGCGGTCGACGGCGACCGGACGGTGGACTCGTTCCACCGGGAGCTGGGCCAGATCATGTGGGAGCACTGCGGCATGGAGCGCAGCGAGGCCGGGCTGCGCAAGGCGATCGACGAGATCCGGGCGCTGCGCGAGCAGTTCTGGCAGCGGGTGAAGGTGCCGGGCGACGGCGAGGGGCTCAACCAGTCGCTGGAGAAGGCCGGCCGGGTGGCCGACTTCTTCGAGCTGGCCGAGCTGATGTGCATCGACGCCCTGCACCGCGAGGAGTCCTGCGGCGGCCACTTCCGGGCCGAGCACCAGACCCCGGACGGCGAGGCGCAGCGCGACGACGAGCGGTTCGCCTACGTGGCGGCCTGGGAGTACACCGGCACCGACGAGCCGGTCGTGCTGCACAAGGAAGACCTGAAGTTCGAATACGTCCACCCCACGCAGCGGAGCTACAAGTGAACCTGACCCTGCGCATCTGGCGCCAGAAGGGCCCTGAGGACAAGGGTCGGATGGTGACCTACCAGGTCGACGACGTCTCTCCCGACATGTCGTTCCTGGAGATGCTCGACGTGCTCAACGAGCGGCTCATCCTTCAGGGCGAGGAGCCGGTGGCGTTCGACCACGACTGCCGCGAGGGCATCTGCGGCATGTGCGGTCTGATGATCAACGGCGACGCGCACGGGCCGCAGCGCGGCACCACCGCCTGCCAGCTGCACATGCGGCAGTTCTCCGACGGCGAGACGATCGACATCGAGCCGTGGCGGGCCCGGGCCTTCCCGGTCATCAAGGACCTGGTGGTCAACCGGGGCGCCTTCGACAAGATCATCGCCGCGGGTGGCTACATCACCGCCCCGACCGGCAGCGCCCCCGAGGCGCACTCCACGCCGGTGGCCAAGGCCAACGCGGACGCGGCCTTCGAGTCGGCCGCCTGCATCGGCTGCGGCGCCTGCGTGGCGGCCTGCCCGAACGGCTCCGGCATGCTCTTCACCGCCGCCAAGCTCACCCAGCTCTCGCTGCTGCCGCAGGGCCAGCCGGAGCGCTACACCCGGGTGATCGGCATGGTCGACGCGCACGACGAGGCCGGCTTCGGCGGCTGCACCAACACCGGTGAGTGCACCGCGGTCTGCCCGAAGGGCATCCCACTGAACACCATCGGCCGGCTCAACCGGGACTACCTCAAGGCGACCGCCACGCGCGGCGACACCCCCGGATCCTGACCGCTCGCGGCGACCCGCCGCGCGCAGCATCGACCGCCGTACCCCCGCCGGGGTGCGGCGGTCGGCGTTTTCCCCCGGGTACGACGGGAAGTCGCCCCGTGGCCGCTCCGGCGACCCGCTCCACCCGTCGCGCCGGTTCAAGCCGTCCGCTCCGGGTAGCAGTCCCGTGGACGGCACCGAGAGGGGACATCAGGCATGAAGGCACTGACCTGGCACGGCAAGCGTGACGTCCGGGTGGAGGAGGTACCGGACCCACGGATCGAGGAGCCGACGGACGCGATCGTCCGGATCACCTCCACCGCCATCTGCGGCTCGGACCTGCACCTGTACGAGGTGCTCGGGCCGTTCCTGAAGCCGGGCGACATCCTCGGACACGAGCCGATGGGAATCGTCGAGGAGGTCGGCTCCGGGGTGACCCGGCTCCGGCCCGGCGACCGCGTGGTCGTGCCGTTCAACATCGCCTGCGGCGACTGCTGGATGTGCCGGCGGCAGCTCTACGCCCAGTGCGAGACCACCCAGGTCACCGCCGAGGGCAAGGGCGCCGCGCTGTTCGGCTACACCTCGCTCTACGGCTCGGTCCCCGGCGGCCAGGCCGAGTACCTGCGCGTCCCGCACGCCCAGTTCGGCCCGGTGAAGATCCCGGAGACCGGCGCGGACGAGCGCTACCTCTACCTCAGCGACATCCTCCCCACCGCCTGGCAGGCGGTGAAGTACGCGGACACCCCGCCCGGCGGCACCCTGGCCGTCTTCGGCCTCGGCCCGGTCGGGCAGTTCTGCGCCCGGATCGGCCGCCACCTCGGCGCCGACCGGGTCATCGGGCTGGACCTGGTGCCGGAGCGGCTGGCGATGGCCCGCCGGCACGGCATCGAGACGCTCGACATCAGCGAACTCGACGACGTGGCGGGCGCCCTGATCGACCTGGTCGACGGGCGCGGCCCGGACGCGGTGATCGACGCGGTGGGCATGGAGGCGCACGGCTCCACCTCCGGGAAGGTGGCCCAGACCGCCGCCGGGCTGCTGCCGGACAAGCTGGCCCGGACGATGACCGACAAGGTCGGCGTGGACCGGCTCGTCGTGCTCAAGACCGCGCTCAAGGCGGTCCGCCGCGGCGGCACGGTCTCCGTCTCCGGGGTGTACGGCGGCGAGGTGGACCCGCTGCCGCTGATGGAGATGTTCGACCGGGGCGTCCAGCTGCGGATGGGCCAGTGCCACGTGCGCCGCTGGACCGACGAGATCCTGCCGCTGCTCTCCGGCGACGACGACCCGCTGGCCGTGGAGGACCTGCGGACCCATCGGGTGCCGCTCACCGAGGCGCCCCGCATGTACGAGATGTTCCAGAAGAAGGAGGACGGCTGCGTGAAGGTCGTACTCGCGCCGTGACCCGGGTCGTCGTGGTCACCGGGGCGACCAGCGGCATCGGCCGCGCGGCCGCGCTGGAGTTCGCCGGGCGCGGGGACCGGCTGGTCCTCGCCGCCCGCTCCACCGAGACCCTGGAGCAGGTGCGCCGGGACTGCTGGGAGGCCGGCGCCGCCGACGTGCGGGACGTGCCCTGCGACATCACCGAGCCCGGCGCGCTCGACGCGCTGACCGCCGCGGCGGTCGAGGAGTTCGGCCGGATCGACGTCTGGGTGCACACCGCCGCGGTGATGGCGTACGGGCGCTTCGAGGAGGTGCCGGCGGAGGTCTTCGACCACGTGGTGCGGACCGACCTGCTGGCCGCCGCCGGGGCCGCCCGGGTCGCGCTGCGGCACTTCAAGGCGGTCGGCGGGGGCACGCTGATCCTCACCGGGTCGGTGCTCGGGCACATCACCGCGCCGTACATGAGCGGCTACGTGGCCAGCAAGTGGGGGTTGCAGGGGCTCACCCGGACGTTGCAGCAGGAGTCCCACGACCTGCCCGGGGTGAGCGTCTGCCTGGTCACCCCGGGCAGCGTGGACACCCCGGTCTACCAGCAGGCGGCGAACTACCTGGGCCGGGTGGGGCGGCCACCGCTGCCGATCGCCAGTGCGCAACGGGTGGCCCGGGCCATCGCCGACTGCGCCGACCGACCCCGCCGGGAGGTCTCGGTGGGTCGGCTCAACCTGATCATGCGGGTCGGCTTCGTCGTCGCGCCCGGCCTCTACGACCACCTCGTCGGGCCGCTGATGCGCCTCGGCGGGCTCACCGACCGGCCGGTGGCGCCGCACGATGGCGTGGTGTTCCGACCGAACCCGGCCGGCGAGGCGATCCGCGGCGGCTGGCTGCCCGACCTGCCCCGGCTGGCCCGGGCGGTCGGCGGCCAGGCCGCCTCGGTCGGCGGGGCGGTGCTGCGCCGACTGCGCTGAACCCCGGCTGGGGCCCCGTTTGCGGCGTGTCGCGGTGTCCCCGGTCAGAGAAACCCCGATCCGCCGCGAACGGGGCGGCCGGCACCCGGATGCCGGGCCGGGACGGCCGCGGGCGGGGGCGGGGGCGGGCGGCGGATTGCGTCGGGGCGCTCTCGCCCGGGCCGGCTTCACGTGGGCGGGCGGGTGCGGCGATGACTACCGTGTATCCCGGGACACGGCGGAGGGGACGAGGCGATGCGGGCACCAACGGACCGGGAACTGGACCGGGCGGTCGGCGGACGGCTCTGGCGGATGACGGGGCTGGCCGCGGTGGCGGGCCTGGCCTGGGCGGCGCGGGACGTACCGGCGGCGCTGGGCGGGCGGCTCACCGGGGCCCGGGCGGAGCGGGCGGCCCGCTCCCCGCAGTTCCGCGACGGCACCTTCCACAACCGCACCCCCATTCGCACGATGCCCGGCGGCGAGTCGGGCCGGAACCTCTTCCGAGAACTGATCTTCGGCAAGCAGCGCCGCCGCCCCACCGCCCCCGTGCCGATGGTCCGTCCCGATCCCGCCCCGCAGAGCGCCGTCGAGCGCGAGCTGAGCATCGTCTGGTACGGCCACGCCTCCGCCCTGGTCGAGATCGAGGGGCACCGGGTGCTGATCGACCCGGTCTGGAGCGAGCGTTGCTCCCCGTCCGCCACGGTGGGCCCGAGGCGGCTGCACGAACCGCCGGTCCGCCTCGACCAGCTGCCACCGGTCCAGGCGATCCTGATCTCCCACGACCACTACGACCACCTCGACATGCCCACCGTCCAGGCGCTGGTACGCGGGCAGTCGGCGCCGTTCCTGGTCCCGCTGGGCGTCGGCGCGCACCTCGACCGGTGGGGGGTGCCGGCGGACCGGATCGTCGAGCTGGACTGGTCGGAGAGCCACCGGGTGGGTGACTTGGAGATCACCGCCACGGCCGCGCAGCACTTCTCCGGCAGGGGACTGCGCCGCGACGGCACGCTCTGGAGCTCGTGGGTGGTGGCCGGGGCGCGCCGCCGGGTCTTCTACACCGGCGACTCGGGCTACTTCGACGGCTACGCCGAGATCGGCGCCGCGCACGGGCCGTTCGACGTCACGTTGATGCAGATCGGCGCGTACGACCGGGCCTGGCCGGGCATCCACATGTTCCCCGAGGAGGCCGTCTCCGCCCACCTCGACCTGCGCGGCGGGCTCTTCATCCCGGTGCACTGGGCGACGTTCAACCTGGCCCTGCACGACTGGTCCGAGCCGGTGGACCGGCTCTGGGCCGAGGCCAAGGCCCGCGACGTGCGCCTGGCCGTCCCCCGCCCCGGGGAGCGGGTGGTGGTGGACGACCCGCCGCCGGTCGACGGCTGGTGGCAGGCGGTCGCCTGACGTACCCGCCGGCGGGCCGGGCGGCGCCCGCGCCCGACGGTGCGGGACCGGCGCCTCAGAGCACGAAGGCGTCGGTCCACAGCGCGCCGGACCGGCCCGAGAGGGCGTCCAGCATCGCGACCGCCTGGCCGTCGGTGAGCTGGGCGACGAAGTCGATGATCGCCCGCCCCCGGGCCCGACCCACCCGGTCCGGGGTACGCGGGTGCAGCTCCGCCTCGGCCAGCTCCACCAGGTCGTGCAGCCGGCGCGGCAGCCGGGACTCCTCCTCCGGGTCGAGCAGCCACTCCCAGAGCGCCTCCACCAGGGTGCCCAGGAGCCGGGCCTGACCGCGCTGGTGCAGCGCCAGGTCGGGGCGGGCCAGCACGAACCGGTGGTGGACGAACTTCAGCACCTGCACCTCGTGCCACTGCGCCTTCGCCAGCTGCACGTGGCCGGCGCGCACGTCCGGCTCGCCGGTCACCCGGATCGCGTCGACGAACCGGGTGGTCCAGCGGGCCGAGAAGCGGGCCACGTACTGCTCGGCCTCGATCGACCCGTCGAACGGCAGGGCCAGCAGTCCCTCCACCAGTTCCTGCCGGACGTGCTCGACGGCGGCGGCGAACGCGTCGTCGTCGGCGATCCAGGCGTCCTTGCGGTGCAGCTGCCGGCGCAGCCGCTCGATCGCCGAGCCGGGCCGGCGGGCCGCCCCGGCCAGCGCCGCGTCGGTGACCGCCCGCAGGTGGCCGCCCTCGCGCTGCCAGGCCATCAGCTCGGCGGCCACCGCGCCCTGCTGGAGCACCCCCACCCGGTAGAAGTCCTCCACGTCGTGGATGGCGTACGCGATGTCGTCGGCGGTGTCCATCACCGACGCCTCAACGGTCTGCTGCCAGTCCGCGATCCGGCCGGCGAACGGCTCCCGGGCCTGCCGCAGGTCGGCCAGCTCGGTGCGGTAGGCGCCGAACTTGGCCGAGCCGCTCTCCGGATCGTCCGGCGGGACCGCCGCGCCCCGGGGCGCGGGGACGAGGTGACGCGGGTGCGGGTCCGGGTGGTCCAGCCGGGTCCACGGGTACTTCAGCATCGCCGCCCGGACCGCGGCGGTGAGGTCGAGCCCGGTGGTGGCCGCGCCGCGGATCTCGGTGCTGGTGACAATCCGGTACGACTGGGCGTTGCCCTCGAAGCCGTCGGTGAGCCCGAGCCGCTGCCGGGCCAGCCGGTCCAGCACCCGCTCCCCCAGATGCCCGAAGGGCGGGTGCCCGAGGTCGTGGGCGAGCGCGGCGGCCTCCACCACGTCGGGGTCGCAGCCGCCGAGCTTCTCCAGCAACGGCCGGTGCCGGTCGTCGGCGGTGAGCCGCTCCGCGATCGCCCGGGCCACCTGGGCGACCTTGAGGCTGTGGGTGAGCCGGTTGTGCACCAGCAGGCCGGAGCCGACCGGGCTGATCACCTGGGTCACCCCGCCCAGCCGGGCGAAGAAGGGCGAGGCGACGATGCGGTCCCGGTCGGCCCGGAAGGGGCTGGCGGCGAGGTCGCCGAGCGCCCGGGCGCTGCCGCCGAAGAGCCGGCGTGCCCGCGGATCCGCAGCTAGTTCCATGATCGCCACGCTAGCGCAGGCCGGTTCGGCGGGTGTGGGGAGCGTCGTCGGAGGCGGCCGGCAGAATGCAGCACGGAACCCACAGCGAAGGCGGATCAAGATCGTGACCCAGTCTGTTCATCAGCGGATCGCCGACGAGCTCGGCGTCGCGGAGCGTCAGGTGCGGGCGGCCGTGGAGCTGCTCGACGGCGGCGCGACCGTGCCGTTCATCGCCCGCTACCGCAAGGAGGCCACCGGCCTGCTCGACGACGCGCAGCTGCGCACGCTCGAGGAGCGGCTGCGCTACCTGCGTGAGCTGGACGAGCGGCGCACCGCCGTGCTGGAGTCGATCCGCGCCCAGGGCAAGCTCGACGAGGCCCTGGAAGCGCAGATCATGGCGGCCGACTCGAAGTCCCGGCTGGAGGACATCTACCTGCCGTACAAGCCGAAGCGGCGGACCCGGGCGCAGATCGCCCGGGAGGCCGGCCTGGCGCCCCTCGCGGAGACGCTGCTGGCCGACCCGGCGCAGGAACCGCGCGCCGTCGCCGCCGGCTACGTCGACGCCGACCGGGGCGTGGCGGACGCCGCCGCCGCGCTGGAAGGCGCGCGGGCCATCCTGATCGAGCGCTTCGCCGAGGACGCCGACCTGATCGGCACGCTGCGCGAGCAGATGTGGTCGCGGGGCCGCCTGGTCTCCCGGGTACGCGACGGCCAGGAGACCGC
The DNA here is from genome assembly GCF_036902725.1 of Micromonospora psammae. Lineage (NCBI taxonomy): Bacteria > Bacillati > Actinomycetota > Actinomycetes > Micromonosporales > Micromonosporaceae > Micromonospora > Micromonospora psammae. The sequence continues at coordinate 93,398 of NZ_JBAKHM010000010.1, forward strand.
CGGCGCCAAGTTCGCCGACTACTTCGACTTCTCCGAGCCCTACCCGAAGCTCCCGTCGCACCGGATCCTGGCGATGTTCCGCGGCGAGAAGGAGGGCGTGCTCGACCTCAGCATGGACCCGGAGGCCGAGGGCGACTCCGACGCCGCGCCCACCGGCCCGAGCCGCTACGAGGCGGTGATCGCCGGCCGGTTCGGCATCAGCGACGCCGGCCGCCCCGGCGACCGGTGGCTGGCCGACACCGTGCGCTGGGCCTGGCGTACCCGGATCCTCATCCACCTCGGCGCGGACCTGCGGATGCGGCTCTGGCAGGCGGCCGAGGAGGAGGCCGTCCGGGTCTTCGCCACCAACCTGCGCGACCTGCTGCTCGCCGCGCCCGCCGGCACCCGGCCCACGATGGGCCTCGACCCGGGCCTGCGCACCGGCGTGAAGGTGGCCGTGGTGGACGCCACCGGCAAGGTCGTCGCCACCGACACCATCTACCCCCACGAGCCGCGCCGGCAGTGGGACGCCTCCATCGAGACCCTGGCGAAGCTGGCCGGGGCGCACGGCGTGGAGCTGGTCGCCATCGGCAACGGCACCGCCAGCCGGGAGACCGACAAGCTCGCCGGTGAGCTGATCAAGCGGCACCCGCAGCTCAACCTGACCAAGGTGGTGGTCTCCGAGGCCGGCGCGTCGGTCTACTCGGCCTCCGCGTACGCCTCCCAGGAGCTGCCCGGCCTGGACGTCTCGCTGCGGGGCGCGGTCTCCATCGCCCGCCGCCTCCAGGACCCCCTGGCGGAGCTGGTCAAGATCGATCCACGGTCGATCGGCGTCGGCCAGTACCAGCACGACCTGTCCGAGGTGAAGCTCTCCCGCTCGCTGGACGCGGTCGTGGAGGACTGCGTCAACGCCGTCGGCGTCGACGTCAACACCGCCTCCGCGCCGCTGCTGACCCGGGTCTCCGGCATCGGCGCCGGGCTGGCCGAGAACATCGTGCTGCACCGGGACGCCAACGGCCCGTTCCGGTCCCGCTCGGAGCTGAAGAAGGTGGCCCGGCTCGGCCCGAAGGCGTTCGAGCAGTGCGCCGGCTTCCTGCGCATCCCCGGCGGCGACGACCCGCTGGACTCGTCCAGCGTGCACCCCGAGGCGTACCCGGTGGTGCGCCGGATCCTGGCCAGCACCGGGCAGGACCTGCGCTCCCTGATCGGCAAGTCGAACATCCTGCGCGGGCTGCGGGCGACCGACTTCGTCGACGACACCTTCGGCCTGCCCACGGTCACCGACATCCTCGCCGAGCTGGAGAAGCCCGGCCGGGACCCGCGGCCGGAGTTCCGCACCGCCACCTTCGTCGAGGGGGTGGAGAAGATCGGCGACCTCACTCCCGGCATGGTGCTGGAGGGGGTGGTCACCAACGTGGCGGCGTTCGGCGCGTTCGTCGACGTCGGGGTGCACCAGGACGGCCTGGTGCACGTCTCGGCGATGTCGCACACCTTCGTCAAGGACCCGCGCGACGTGGTGAAGTCCGGTGACGTGGTCCGGGTCCGGGTGCTCGACGTCGACGTGCCACGCAAGCGGATCTCGCTGACCCTGCGGCTGGAGGACGAGGCCCCGGCCGGGGCGGGTCGCCCGCCCGCGGAGGGTGGCCGCCGCGAGCGCGGCGGTCCGCGCAGCGACCAGGGCGGACGCGGCGACTCGCGCGGCGACCAGCCCGGCCGTGGCGCGGGCCGCGGCGACCAGGGCGGTCGCGGGGCCGCGCGGGGTGACCAGGGCGGCCGCGTGGCCGCGCGGGGTGACTCGCGCGGGGACCGTGGGGCGCGGGGTGGGCCGCAGCCGCGACAGGGCCGCGGGGGCGGCTCGCCGGCGCCGGTGAACGACGCCATGGCCGAGGCGCTGCGCCGCGCCGGACTGGCCTGACCCGACCCCGTCCTACCCCGACGGCACGTGCCGTCGGGGTAGGACGGGGCAGCCAGACCGAGCCGTACGGCACCGCCCGCCCATCACAGCGTCGATCATGCAGTTGTAGTGGTGGAGGAAGCTCGCAAAAGCTGACGAATCACCACCAAACTTCATGATCGACGGCAGGCCACAGACGTGACCGGCCGGCAGGCCGCAGGCGGGAGGACGGCAGGCCGCAGGCGGGACCGGACGGCAGGGCACGGGCGGGACCGGACGGCAGGGCACGGGCGGGACCGGACGGCAGCGGGACCGGACGGCGGGCCACGGCGGGACCGGGCGGCACGCCGCAGGGAGGGCGCACGACAGGCGGGACCGCAGGGCACGTGACAACAGGCCGAGCCGGGCGGCGCGCGACGGGCGGAGCCAGGCGATGCGGACCGCCCGCCCGCCCCCGAACCCCGAACCCGGACACCCGACGCCTGACGCTTGACGCCCGACCTCAAGATCGTGCTGGATCCAGGATGTAGTGGCCTCCTTCTCGAAGGGATACCACTACATCCATGTTCGAGCGTGATCTTGCCCGGGCACGCAAGCCGAGCCCGCAAGCCGAGCGCGGTAGCCGGACACGGAAGCCGAGCGGGGCACCCGGACGTGGAAGCCGGGCGGCGGCGCGTAGACGTTCGGTCACGCCGCGGCCCGGCGGCGGAACGGCGGCGTCGTCGGGTCGGACGGTCCGGGCGCGCGGGAGCCGTCGTGAACGGCGGCGCGGACGGCGTACCGTCTCGGCATGGGTGCGGACGACGGCCGTGAGTGGCGGGAGCGGCGGCGGGAGGCGGTACGGGCGCACGCGGCGGCCGACGAGCGGCAGCGGGCGGCCGAGCACGCGGCGGCCGCGGAGCTGGTGGCCTGGTTCGCGGCCGAGGCGACCCGGCGGGGCCTGCGGACCACCCGGCTGGTCGCCCGCGGGTACGACGGCCGCAGCCGCTACCGGACCCGGCTCACCGGCTGGTACGTGGACCGGGCCCGCACCCGTGCGGTGGACACCGAGGGCCGCTTCCACCTGCTGACCGTGCCGCCCGGCCTGCGCGCCCGGCTGCTCGGCGTCGACCCGCGACCGGACCTGCCACCGTTGATCGTCGGCCGGGGCGGGCGGGACGGCGAGTCCATTCCACTGCGGGACCTGCTCACCCGCCGGCTGGAGGCTGGCGACGACTGGGAGTGACCGGCCGGCCGGCGGTCTGCCGCCGCTTCTCCCGACGTCCGACGTGCCGCCACCAGAGCTGCTGCACGCCGAGGGTGGCCAGCCCGGCGAGCACGATGGCACAGAGGTTGATCACGAGCTGTAGCGCCGAACCGGCCGCCTCGTACCAGACTCCGTAGGCCGCGGCGACGGCGACGTTGGCGGCGGCCGGCACCGTGGTGACCGAGATCAGCACGCCCACCAGGGATCCGGACTTCTTCGAGGTCAGGGAGAGCATCCCGGCCACGCCGGCGAGCAGGCCGACTACCCAGGAGAGCGCGTCGGGGCGCCAGATGAAGTCGGTCAGCGGCCGTTCCGCCAGCAGCATGTCCCGGCTGACCAGGTCGGCCGCGGTCAACGCCCAGGTGCTCAGCGCGGTGGCCACCATCGCGGCCAGGAAACCGACCACCAGAGCCTGCACCGACCGGCCGACGATCCGGCCCTGGCGACGCAGCAGCGCCACGCAGAGGGCGGCGAGCGGGCCGAACTCGGGCCCGACCACCATCGCGCCGACGATCAGGATCGGCTGGTCGAGCAGCACCCCGATCCCGGCGATCATGGTGGCGATCATGAGCAGGACGAGGTACGTGGCGGAGAGTTCGGTCTGTTCACCGGTCTTGGCGGCGACCTCGTCCCAGACCACCGCGTCGGCTCCGCTGCCCGGCGCCTTCCGGGCGGCCTGGTCCGCCGCGTGGGAGAGGGTCAGTTCGACGTCGGCGGCGGCCACCGCGCCGCGCGCCTCCACCCCCAGTTGCTGGAGGCCGTGCAGCACGTTGTCGGCCCGCTCCCGGACCACGTCGCAGAGGATCAGGTCGCCCTCGGGCCGCCGGGCGGCACCGGCCAGCACCACGAGGTGCGTGACACCGGGATCGGCGGTGAGCAGGTCGGCCACGGCCGACGACTGGTCGGGGGGCGCGATCACCCGAAGGTGTAACACGGCTCTCCCCTCGCCCGATCGACCGCCGAGGACTCTACTGCCACTCGGTGACCTGACATACCACGACGGCGCTTCCATCGCCTCGGAGAGTGTGTGCTACCTGGATGTGATCGGCCGCCAGACGAAGTCGGACGGCGACCGTCCGGCCGGCAGCATCCCCCGGTCGACCGGACCGGCCGGTCAGCGATGCCGGCGATCACCAGGGCGACGGTGATCAGCGCGAGGTAGGTGGCGGAGAGCTAGGTCCGCTCCCCGGCCTTCGCCGCGACTTCGTCCCGGACGATCGCGTCGGTGCCGCTGCCGGCCGTGGCCGAGGAGCCGGTCGGGCGGGGCGATCACCCTCAGTGGCAGCACCCACAGGCTCCCTTCGGGCGTTGAGCCAACCGGGGCCACGACCCGCAGCCCCCGGGCCGCCGCCGGGACCTGACGCGAAGGACCTTGAGGGAATCGGCACCCCGGGAGAGTGACATCCCCCAAAAGTTGCCCCGAAAACACCAATCGCACGTATAGGAGCGAACCGGGTGATACAACCGCTTTGTCAGTTTGATCCGGCGACGGCGGGAGTCACGCAAGCATGAGCAAGATCTATCTCTCCCCGCCCGACGTCGGCCAGCTGGAGGAGTCGTACGCCCTCGCGGCCATCCGGTCGGGATGGGTGGCCCCGCTGGGACCGGACGTCGACGCCTTCGAGACCGAGCTGGCGGAGCGGATCGGCACCGCGTACGCCGTCGCCACCAGTTCCGGCACCGCCGCTCTGCACCTGGCGCTGCTGGGGGTCGGCGCCGGCCCGGGGCAGGTGGTCGTCATGCCCACCCTGACCTTCGCGGCCACGGCCAACGCCGCCGTCTACACCGGCGCCGAGCCGATCTTCGTCGACTGCGACCCGGCGACCGGCAACATCGACGTCGACCTGGTCGAGCAGCTGCTGGAGCTGCTCCGAGCCGAAGGCCGGCGGGTGGCGGCGGTGCTGCCGGTGGACATGTTCGGCGTCTGCGCCGACTACGACCGCCTGCTGCCCGTCTGCGCCCGGGCCGGCGTGCCGGTCGTCGAGGACGCGGCCGAGGCGCTCGGCGCGACGCGCTCGGGCCGGGCGGCCGGGTCGTTCGGCCGGACCGGTGTGCTGTCCTTCAACGGCAACAAGATCATGACCACCTCGGGTGGCGGCATGCTGCTCACCGACGACGCCGAACTCGCGGCCCGGGCTCGGTACCTGGCGACCCAGGCGCGACAACCCGTGACGCACTACGAGCACACGGAGATCGGCTACAACTACCGGCTGAGCAACGTGTTGGCGGCGATCGGCCGGGCACAGCTGCGTCGCCTGGACGGCATGATCCGCCGTCGCCGCGAGCTGCGCGACCGGTACGCCAAGATGTTCGCCGCGGTGTCGGGGGTACGGCTGCTGGGTGACAGCGACCCGGGCGGCAACTGCTGGCTGACCACCATCGTGGTCGAGCCGGAGGAGTCCGGGTGGGAGTCCGTCGAGCTGGCTGCCCACCTCGCCGCCCGGGAGATCGAGACCCGTCCGATCTGGAAGCCGATGCACCTGCAACCGGTCCACGCCGGAGCGGAAGCGGTGCTCACCGGGGCGGCGGAGCGGCTCTTCGCCACCGGCCTCGCCCTGCCCAGCGGATCGGCGATGAGCGACGGCCAGAGCGAGCGGGTCCTACGGGCCATCGACGAGTTCCTGGGCGGCCGATGAGCACCGGATTCGCGGTGACCGGCCCCGGTCCCGGCGCCGCCCTGCTCGACGCCCACTGCCCCGACGTCTACTTCACCGCCGGATACGGCCGGGCCGCCGCCGTGGCCGACTCGGGCACCTGGCGGACCGTCCACGAGGACGACCGGCTGATGCTGCCCCACGTGCTGCGGCCGGTGGGCGAGACCGACTTCGACGCCGCGACCCCGTACGGCTACTCGGGCCTCCATGTCGACGCCGCGTGCACCCCGGCCGACCTGGCTCGCTTCTGGTCCCGGGCCCTCGGCCACTGGCGGGAGTCGGGGGTGGTCGCGCTGTTCCTGCGCTTCTCGCCGCTGGATTCCGCATCGGTCGAGGCGGTCCGGGGGCTCGGGTCCGTCACGTTGACCCGCCGGGCGGACACCATCACCGTCGACGTGTCCCAGGGGCCGGACCAGGTGTGGAAGGGCATGGAGGGCCGGTCCCGCACCGCCATCCGTAAGGCCCGCAGCACGGGTCTCTCCGGTGCGCTCCGGCCCGCCCGAGCGGAGGACATGCTCCCCGGCAGCCCGTTCCGCGCGCTGTACGAGTCCACCATGGCGCGGCTGGGCAGCCAGTCCTGGTACCTCTTTCCCGACCGTTACTACCGACAGCTCGCGGCCGGTCTGGACAAGGCGCTGTCCATCGCCGAGATCCGCGACCCGGACGACGCCGTGGTCGCCGCCGCCCTCGTCCTGCGACACCGGGACCGCGCCCACTACCACCTGGCCGGATCCGACCCGCAGGCCGCCCGGGTCGGCGGCAACAACCTGCTGGTCTGGACCATCCTGGAGTGGGCCGCGCACCATGGGTGCCGGGTGGTGCACCTCGGCGGCGGGGTCCGCGCGGACGACGGGCTCTTCCAGTTCAAGCGGTCCTTCGGCGGTGTCCGCACCCCGTTCTGGACGGGCTCGGCGATCGTCCGGCCGGACCGGTACCGTGAGCTGGTCGCCGCGCAGGCCCAACTGCTGGGCAGGTCGGCGGACGACCTGGCGGCCAGTGGCTACTTCCCGGCGTATCGCGCGGGTCAGCCATGATCACCATGTCGATCGACACCCAACGTCGGATCAAGCGGGCCCTGGACGTCGTCGTCGGCCTGGCCGTCCTGGTCGTCCTCGCTCCGGTGCTGGCGCTCGCCGCGGTCCTGATCCGTCTGCGACTGGGCAGGCCGGTGTTGTTCAGTCAGGAACGTACCGGCAAGGGCGGCCGTCCCTTCACCGTCCACAAGCTGCGCACGATGACCGACGAGCGCGACGCCGACGGCGTGCTCCTTCCCGACGGCGATCGGTGCCGGGGCATCGGCCTGCTGCTCCGACGCGCGAGCATCGACGAACTACCCCAGCTGATCAATGTGCTGAAGGGCGAACTCAGCCTGGTCGGTCCGCGCCCGCTGCTGCCGCGGTACGACCCGTGGTACACGGACCGGGAACGACTGCGGTTCGAGGTCCCTCCGGGGATCACCGGGCTCGCGCAGATCCATGGGCGCAACGGGCTGGCCTGGAACGAGCGGCTCGAGTTGGACGCCGTGTACGTGACGAACTGGTCGCTCTGGCTCGACCTGCGCATCATCGCCCGCACCGTGCGCACGGTCCTCACCGGCGCCGGCGTCGCGGCGGACCCCTCGGCGCAGATGCTGGACCTCGACAAGGAGCGGATGCTGGCATGAGCGTCCTGGTCACCCGGACCGGCGTCTCCGCCGTTGACGAGCCGACCGATCCGCACCTCGGCCGCATCGTGGAACTGCTCCGCCAGTCCATACCGGAGGAGTGCGCGGGTCTCACGCCCTACCACGCGGCCGGTTTCACCGCCTTCCTCGCCGCCGCCGTCGCTCCACCCAGAGGGCTGCGGACGGTCGTTCTCCGGTGCGTCCGCGACTCCTCGGGGGTGTGCGCGGTCGCCGACTGGCGGGTGCTGGGCGAGCGGCTCTTCCTCAACGGTATAGCGGTCGCCGCCGGGCAACGGGGACGAGGCTGGGGCGGGCTGCTGCTCGACGACGGCGACGACCTGGCGCGTCAACTCGGGTGCACCGAACTCGCCCTGGACGTGTCGTTGGGGAACCCGGGGGCGCGCCGCCTCTACGAGCGACGCGGCTTCACCGACGAGGCGTACGCGGAGTGGACCGAGGCGCGCTCCGACGGGGCCGCCGATCCCACCGTCCGCCTGCTCGACTGGCCGTTGTTCGTGGCGCACCACTCGGCGTACGGATTCGGTGATCTTCGGATCCTGTCGGGAGCCGGCGCGACGAGCGTCCGGGTCGTCGGCACGGCCCTGCGCCTTCCCGCGGACGCGCCGGGTCCGGGCCTCGCCGCCGCCCTGGCCGAGGTCGTCCCGCACACCCGCTGCTACCGGATCGGCACGACGGCCGGGAACGGGACGACCGGCGCCTTCGCGCGTTTCGCCCGGATGTCCCGCCCCGTGCAGCAGCGGGGCTGAGCAGACCGACGTGTCCGCGTGGTGTGCGGGGGTCAGCGCCGAATGCCCGCCCAGTCGTGGTGCCGGCGGACCGTGGAGAGGATGAAGTCGACCACCCGGCGGGAGGTGTCCGGGATCCGGTAGTCGGCCGGGCAGGGCACCCCCTGCGCGGCGACCTGCTCCACGGTGACCTGGACCGCCTCCACCACGCCCAGCGGGTCGAGACCGGTCATGATGATGCCGCCGGCGTCCAGCGCCTCCGGGCGCTCGATCGACTCCCGCAGCGTCACCGCCGGGAAGCCGAGGATGGCGGCCTCCTCACTGATCGTCCCGCTGTCCGACAGCGTGCAGTACGCCTGGGTCTGCAGGTGCACGTAGTCGATCAGGCCGAACGGTTCGTGGAACGCGATCCCGTCCAGGGCTGCGGCGTCCGGCGCCAGCGTCTCCAACCGCTTGCGGGTGCGTGGGTGCGTGGAGACCAGCACCGGGTGACCCCACCGGTCGCGGACCGCCGCCAGGCAGTCGAGCAGTCGCTGGAGCCGGGCCGGGTGGTCCACGTTCTCCTCGCGGTGCGCGCTGACCACGAAGTACCGCCTCGGGTCCAGTTCGAGCTGGCGCAGGATGGACGAGGCGGCGATCTCCGCCCGGTAGTGCTCCAGCACCTCCCGCATCGGCGAGCCGGTGTGCAGGATGCGGCGCGGGTGCAGCCCCTCGGCGAGCAGGTTGCGCCGGGCGTGCTCGGTGTAGACCAGGTTGAAGTCGGCGACGTGATCGACCAACCGGCGGTTCGTCTCCTCCGGAACGTTGAGGTCGAAGCATCGGTTGCCGGCCTCCATGTGGTAGACCGGCACCCGCATCCGCCGGGCCATCAGCGCGGCGATGCAGCTGTTGGTGTCGCCGAGCACCAGCAGCGCGTCCGGCCGGAGCTCCGCGATGGTCGCCTCCATGCCGACCAGCACCCCGCCCAGCACCCGGCCGAGCGAGGACGTGTCGACCCGGAGGAACCGGTCCGGCTCCCGCAGCCGCAGTTCGGTGAAGAAGACGTCGGAGAGTGCGCTGTCCCAGTTCTGGCCGGTGTGCACGAGCACGTGGTCGAGCGTGTCGTCCAGCCGGGCGATCACCCGGGACAGCCGGATGATCTCGGGCCGGGTGCCGACCACCGTCATGATCCGGGTCATGTCCGTCCTTCCTGTGCCGCCGCCTTGGTCAGGATGTCCTCGAACTGGTCGACGCCCACCTGCAGCGACATTCGATCCCGGTAGACCTGGCGGGCCCGCAGGCCCATCTCCATCCGCGCGACCGGCGGCCGGGCCGCCGCCTCGACGAACAGGTCGGCGAGCGCGCGCCAGTCCTCGGGCGGGCAGACCAGGCCGACCCCGGCCGACCGGACCAGCGACGCCGCGTCCCCACCCACCGAGGCGATCACCGGTGAGCCGCAAGCCAGCGCGGCCTGCAGCTTCGACGGGATGGTGCCCCGCAGTGCGGGCAGGTCGCGCAGGCAGACGAGCTGCCAGTCCGCGGCCGCGTACAACTCGGCCATCTCTTCGGGCGGACGGCGGCCGACGAAGCGCACGTTGTCGGCGCCCACGTCGGCGGCGACCCGGCGGGCGGCGTCCTCGCCGGCGCCCGAGCCGACCAGCACCAGGTCCATTCGGTCCCGGACGGCGGCGGCGGCCCGGATGGCCGTTCCGATTCCCTGCAACGGGCCGAGGTTGCCGGCGAACATCACCGTGCTGCGCCCCCGGTGGCCGAGCGCCGTGCGGGCCGCGTCGGTGACCGGCACCGCCCGGAACAGGGTGTCGTCGGTCCAGTTCCACACCACCCGGACCCGGGCCGGGTCGGCGCCGTGCGCCACGACCAGTTCGGCCATGGCCGGCGAGATCACCACGATGGCGCTCGCCAACCGGTACGTCGTGCGCATCAGCGCGGAGATTCCGTGTTCGAGAGCCCGCCCAGCCCGGCCGGTCGGCGCCATCCCGGAGTGCAGCACCGACTCGGGCCACATGTCCTGCACGTGCAGCACGATCGGCGTCCGCCGGACGGCCCGCAGCAACGCCGCGGCGGCGATGGCGGTGGGCGGTGGGTGGTAGACGTAGGTGACGTCGACCCCACCCAGCCAACCGGGGCCGGCCAGCGCGCTGCTGGCGCCGAAGGAGAGGTGACTCAACGCCCGGCGGACGGCGGAGGCGTCGTGACTCGGATAGGCCGGCACCCGCCGGACCGCCACCGACCCGTCGGTCTCCCGATGCCCCCAGCGCTGCCGCCAGCCGGGGTAGATCCGGCCGTGCGGGTAACTCGGGAAGGTGGTGAGCACCCGCACCTGGTGTCCCCGGTCGGCGAGCCCGTGCGCCAGGTTACCCGGGATGAACGCCCCCTCCGGGGGGTACCACTGGCTGACCAGTCCGACCTTCACGCGCCCACCGCCACGGGTGCCGGCCGGGTTTCCTCCACCGGCTCCGGCCAGGTGTCCGGGCTTGTCGGGTCGAACAGCTCGTTGGTCCAGAACAGCGTGACCAGCTCGTCCGAACCCGTGTTGACCAGCTTGTGCACCCACATCGTGGGCATGTCGACCAGGACCGGCTCGGTACCGGAGACCGGAAACCGGAGCACCTCGGTGTCCCCGACCCGGCGGAGGCTGATCTCGGCCGACCCGCGCAGCACCACGAAGCGTTCCACCTTGGCCAGGTGGAAGTGCTCGCCCCGGGTGACGGCGGGACGGGTGGTGGAGCAGAAGACCTGCCCGCCGCCCGCGTGCACCTTGACCGTCTCGACCAGCTCGCCCCGGGCGTCGGCCCGGCGGGGCAGCGGCAGGGGGTAGTGGGCCGGGAAGCAGTGCGACCGGTAGGTGTTGAACAGCCGTACGTCGTGCCGATCCGACAGGGGCGGTATCTCGCCCGTGCGGTAGGTGGCGGAGATGGCGCTGAGCCGGTCGGCCAGCGCGCGAACGCCGATCCGCAGCGCCGGCATCGTGGGGTCCCACGATCCCCCGGCCGGGACACCCGCGAGCCGGGCCGCCGCGTCCGTCACGTGCACCAGGCTCAGGTCGCGATCGCCGTGCACCTCCGGTTGCCCACCCTCGGCAAGCAGCCGGCAGAACGTCGCGACCGCCGAGTTGTGGAACGGCCGCCCGTGCTCGCCGTAGAGGTTCGGCAGCAGGAGGTCGTCGAGAGGCAGGCCCGTGTCGGCCAGGATCCGGGCCGCGGTGGCCTTGGCGTCTCCGTAGGGGGTGCCGTTGCCGGCCTGCACCGAGTTGGCGAAGACCACCGAGGCGGGCGGCGTCGGGCAGTGCCGGAGTCCCCGCGCGAGCTGCGCGGCGAGCTGCACGTTGCCGGCGGCCACGTCGGCGGGCTCGCCGCGGTTGACGCCGGCCAGGTGCAGCACGCGGTCGACCCCGGCGACCTTCGCCGCCACCCGCTCCGGGTCGGCCAGCTCCGCGCGGCTGACCACGGCCGGCTCGGGCCAGCCCAGCGCCCGCAGCAACACCCGCACGTGCCAGCCGAGGAACCCGCTGGCACCGGTGACCGCCAGCCTCAGCACGCCAGCACCGGATCCCGCAGGGCCAGCTCCGCGCGGACCTCGGGCAACGTCTTCAGCAGCTCGACGATCTCCGGTACGCCCAGCCGGGGCGCGTTGGCGGAGTTGAAGTCCTCCGTCGGCCCCTCGCCGAGCTCGCCCTCGGAGACGTAGAGCGCGTAGTTGAGGTCGCGGGCGTCCAACGGCACCCGGAGGAAGTCGCCGAAGTCGTCGGCCTGGGCAAGTTCCTCCCGGCTGGCGAGCGTCTCGGCCTGCTTCTCACCGTGTCGCACGCCGATGACGTCGAGCTTGGCGGGCACGTCGAAGAGCTGGCAGACGGCCTCGGCCAGGTCGCCGATGGTGCAGGCGGCGGCCTTTCGGATGAAGATGTCGCCGGGCCGGGCGTGCCGGAAGGCGTGCTCGACCAGCTCGACCGAATCGGCCAGCGACATGAGGAACCGGGTCATCCCCGCGTCGGTCACGGTGGGTGCCCGGCCCGCCTTGATCTGCTCGATGAAGAGCGGGATGACCGAGCCGCGCGAGTACATGACGTTGCCGTACCGGACGCAGGAGACCGTGGTGCCGCTGTCCGGGTTGTTCCGGGCGTGCGCCTGGGCGACCTTCTCCATCAGCGCCTTGCTCATGCCCATCGCGTTCACCGGGTAGACGGCCTTGTCGGTGCTCAGCACGACCACCGAGCCGACCCCGTTACGGTCGGCCGCCTCGACGACGTTGGCACTGCCCAGGATGTTGGTCCGCACCGCCTCGAGCGGAAAGAACTCGCACGAGGGCACCTGCTTGAGGGCCGCCGCGTGGAAGATGTGGTCGATGTTCCGGCTGGCCCGCAGCACCGAGTCGTAGTCGCGCACGTCCCCGACGTAGTAGCGGACCCGGTCGTCGCCGAGCACCCGGCGCATGGCGTCCTGCTTGGCCTCGTCCCGGCTGAGCACCCGGACCTCGCTGGCGCCCCGACCGAGGAGGCGGCGCACCATCGTCTGGCCGAAGGAACCGGTGCCGCCGGTGATGAGGACCCGGCGTCCGGCAGGCAGAGAAGTCACGGCACTCCTGTTCGTCGCTTCCGGTCGCCGTCGCGGACGACCGGGAGGTCGAGACGGCCACACTCCCGCAACGAACGACCCGGTCGGCGGGATACGCAAAACCGGTCAGAGAGGTATATGTCCGGCAGCAGCGGTCGTGGCGGGCGCCGTCAGGTCGGCGCCGGACGCCCCCAGCCGTACCTGGTCCAGGACGTTGGTCCTCGAGGTGCGCTGCCACCAGCGCCGGTACGCCGCGCCGGCGGCGACCCGGGCACTGTGCCGCTGCCGCGGCGAGAGGGCGGCCAGCCGCTCGATCCGCTCGGTCAGCGCCGCCGGCGTGAGGTCCTCGAGCACCTCGCCGCCACCGTCGCGCAGCACCGCCGTCCAGGGCGTACGGTCCGAGCAGACCACCGGGCAGGACGCGGAGAGGCTCTCGGCGATGACGTGGCCGAAGTTCTCTCCGAGGGTCGGCAGGACCGCCGCGTCGTAACCGGCGATCACCCGTCGCACGTCGGTCGACGCCAACTCCCCGCGGTAGGTGGCGCGGGCGGTGGGCGGCAACCGGCTGAGCAACGTCTGGCACCGCTGCCAGTAGGCGGCGTCCTCGAGCGGACCGTAGATGTCCAACAGCACCGGTCGCCGGACGCCGGCGAGCGCCTCCAGCACCAGCGTGAGGTTCTTCATCGCCGCGATCCGCCCCACGAAGACCAGCCGAAGCGGCCCCGGCGACAGCGGGGGCACCGGCAACGGCTCGGGTGGCAAGGGCGTCTGGTTCGCGTTGACCACGACCGTCGCCCAGGGGAAGACCCGGCGGATGTCAGCGGCCTCCTGATCGGTGGAGGCGTGGAAGTGCGTGTCCAGACCGCGCAGCAGCCGGCGCCAGCCGATGACGAAGAGCCGCTTCTTGGCGGTCTTCAGGGAGAGCGCGCCGGCGGAGCACTCCCCTCGCGGCGCCACCATGACCCGGTCGACCCGCAGCATCCGGAGCCGGACGGCCAGGATCGGCACGATGGACATCAGCGCCCAGAGGCTGTTGACGTAGAGCAGGTCGAACCGTACGGCCCGCAGCTCACGGCCGAGCAGCCACCAGTGTCGCGGCCGGCGGGCCCGGAAGTAGAAGATCCGGCTCGCGCCACGGTCCACCCAGCGCCCGGAGAGGCCGGGATAGGCCGCTCTCGTGCCGAGGTCGCGGTCGCGCGTCACCAGGACCGGCGCCACCTCCGGCGACGCGCCGTCGAGGATGTGCGCGACCGACCGGACCGGCCCACCGCCGCGGAAACCGGGCTCGAAGACGGCGCAGGTGACGAGGACCCGGAACGGCCGCCCGGCCGCTCCCCGGCCGACTCCCGCTCGATGCTGCGTCGACTCCCCGAACGCCAGGCGCTTCTCCGGCACGAACGACCTCCCGAACGCCGACACCCAGGGCAACGTGTCGTCAAACGAATGGCACGTTCGTCGGTTACCGATTGGGGTGCGCGATTCGTGAGGCGCGGAGAAACGCATGGAAATTCGCCGCCCTTTGCCTCGTAAACCGAAACGAACCGGCGTGGCCGCCGGTATAAGTGACCCATGACCGCTGTGGAGGTCGCCGTTGCGGCACCCCTGGAACCGCCCGTCGACCGGCACGCCGCCCTGGTGGTGCTCGGCTGCTCCGGGCACGCCCGCGAGATCGCCTGGATCGCCGCCCGCGCCGGGCGGCGGGTGGTGGGCTGCGTCGGTCCGTACCGCCCGGCGGAACTCCCCCGGCTACCGGCGCCCTGGCTCGGCGAGGACGACTGGCTGGACACCGCCGACCCCGCGGTCGAGTACGTGATCGGCATCGGCAGCGGCGCCGCCCGCGCCCGCACGGACCGGCTGGCCAGGCGCAACGGGCGGCGAGCCGGCTCGTTGGTCTTCCCGGCGGCGATTACCGGCGCCGGCACCACCCTGGGCGACGGCAGCGTGCTCTGGCCCGGCGCGGTGCTCACCACGGACGTGCGCCTCGGGCGGCACGTGCACATCGGCACGGGCGCCACCGTCGGGCACGACACCGAACTCGCCGACTACGTGACCCTGCTGCCCGGTTGCACGGTCGCCGGAAGCTGCCGGATCGGGCGCGGCTCGACCATCGCCGCGGGCGCCACCGTCATCGACAACATCTCCATAGGAAGAAATGCGGTGGTCGGCGCCGGCGCCGTGGTCGTCCGTGACGTGCCGGACGACACCGTCGTCATCGGCGTGCCCGCACGAATTCTGCGCGCGAACGACCCGGAACCGGACTGATCACAGATCAATTTCACGTTAGGGAAAGGCGCGGCATGAGCCGAGTGGCGTTAATTACTGGCATCACCGGGCAGGACGGCAGCTATCTGTCGGAACTCCTCCTCGACAAGGGCTACACGGTGCACGGGCTCAAGCGGCGCTCGTCCAGCTTCAACACCGAGCGGATCGACCGCATCGACGTCCACCCTCGGCACGCGGACGCTCGACTGTTCCTGCACTACAGCGATCTGTCGGACGCGGGCTCGCTGGTCGGCCTGCTGCGCGACATCCAGCCGGACGAGATCTACAACCTGGGTGCCCAGAGCCACGTGCGGGTCTCCTTCGACATCCCCGGCTACACCGCCGACGTCACCGGACTGGGCGCACTGCGGCTCCTGGAGGCCGCCCGGCTCGCCGGCGTGCAGAGCCGCTTCTACCAGGCGTCCTCGTCGGAGATGTTCGGCGCCACGCCACCACCGCAGCGCGAGGACACCCCGTTCCACCCACGCAGTCCGTACGCGTGCGCCAAGGTCTTCGCCTACTGGGCGGCGGTCAACTACCGCGAGTCGTACGACATGTACTGCGCCAACGGCATCCTGTTCAACCACGAGAGCCCCCGGCGCGGCGAGAACTTCGTCACCCGGAAGATCAGCCGGGCGGTGGCCCGGATCGAGGCCGGTATCCAGGACAAGCTCTACCTCGGCAACCTGGACGCGGTCCGGGACTGGGGCTACGCGCCGGAGTACATGGAGGCGGTCTGGCTCACCCTCCAGCAGGACGAGCCGGACGACTTCGTCATCGCCACCGGTGAGGGGCACACCGTCCGCGAGTTCGTCGCGGCGGCCTTCTCGCACGTCGGCCTCGAGTGGCAGCGGTACGTGGTGACCGACCCGGCCTACTACCGCCCGGCGGAGGTGGACGCGCTGATCGGCGACTACGGCAAGGCCCACCGGCAGCTCGGCTGGGCACCCAAGACCCTCTTCACCGACCTGGTCCGGGTGATGGTCGACGCCGACCGGCAGTTGCTGGAGGACGAGCGCGCGGGCCGGCTCGTGCGGGTGGACCGGTGAGGATCGGCGTCGACGCCACCTCCATCCGTCCCGGCCACTCCGCCGGGATCGAGGCGTTCACCTACGGCCTGCTCAACGGCCTGACCCAGGGTCCGCACCAGCTCGCCGTCGAGATTCTCGCCGGCACCGCCGACGAGTGGCGGCAGCGGGTGCCCGCCGAAGGGATCGCCTGGTCCGAGGTCGGCGCGAGCCTGCGTACGGACAACGCGGTGGGCAGCTTCCTACGCCGGCACACCCCGCGCCGGGTGCAGTCGTCGGTGACGCTGCGCCGCACGGTCAACCTGGTCCGCCAGTGGCACCGTCCGCTCGCCGCGACCGCCTCCGAGGTGACGCTGTACCCGTTCTCCGGCGTGCCCGTGCGCGCCGATCCGGCCGTCATGGTCCTGCACGACCTGCGCCACTTCCACCCGGAAATCGCCTCGCCCGGCTACCGGGACATGATCAGTCGCAACGTGGCGCGAGCGTCGGCCGTCGTGGTGTCGTGGCCACACCCGTACCGCGAGGCGTTGGAGTTCTTCCCCGCGGCGCGGGACAAGATCGCGCTGGTCCCGTTGCCCGCCTTCCACGCGGCACCGACGCGGCCGGTGACCGAAACCGAGCCGGGGCTGCTGGTGTACCCGTCGTCGACCGCCCCGCTCAAGAACCACGCCACCCTGCTGGAGGCGATGGCGCTGCTGCCCGAGTGCCGGCTCGTCTGCCCCGGGCCGCTGGTGGAGCCTCAGGCCAGCCGGTTGTTGGCCCGCGCCGCCCGTCCTGACCTGCTGGGCCGGGTGTCCTTACCCGGGTTCGTGACCGTTCAGGAGCTGGCCGAGCTCTACGCCCGCGCTTCAGCGGTGGTGGTGCCGTCGTTGTGGGAAGCGGCCAGCGGGGCCATGCTGGAAGCGTTCAGCTGGGGTCTCCCCGTCGCCTGCGCGGATGTGGACCCGTTACGCGCGCAGCTGGAGTTCACCGGCGCCGACGCGGCGGTGTTCAGCGCGAAGAGCCCGGAGTCACTGGCCCGGGCGGTCCGGCGGATCCTGCACGACCGTGACCACTATGCGGAGGCGTCCCGGCGGGCCGGTGCCCGGCTGGCGGATCGGACCTGGGCGGACACCGCCGCCGACTACGCGGCCGTCCTGGACTGGGTGACCGCCGGGCGTCCCGGCCCGATCCCCCGCTCCCCGTTCGCCGCCACGCTGACCTCCTGAAGGGCCACGATGACCATCGACGATCGCTTCCCGGTTGCCCGCCCCTGGCTCTCCGACCTGGAAGAGCACTACCTGCTCGACGCACTGCGCAGCGGCTGGATCTCCTCCCAGGGCCCCTACCTGCACCGGTTCGAGAACCGCTTCGCCGAACGGTGCGGCGCGGCAGCCGCGGTGGCCACCAGCAACGGCACCGTGGCTCTGCACCTGGTCCTCGCCGCGGCGGGGATCGGCCCGGGTGACGAGGTCGTCGTTCCCGCTCTCACCTATGTGGCGACCGCGAACGCGGTGACGTACTGCGGAGCCCGGCCGGTGTTCGTGGACGTGCTGCCGGAAAGCTGGTGCATCGACCCGGAGCAGGTCCGGGCGGCGATCGGTCCCCGCACCCGAGCGGTGATCGCCGTGGACCTCTACGGCCATCCGGCCGACTACTCCGCTCTCCGCCAGCTCTGCACCCAGCACGGGCTCCTCCTGGTCGCTGACGCGGCCGAGTCGTTCGGCGCCGAGGTGGACGGCCGGCCGACCGGCGGACTGGCAGACGTCAGCACCTTCTCCTTCTTCGGCAACAAGGTGATCACCGCCGGCGAGGGGGGCTGCGTCACCACCTCCGACCCGGCGCTGGCCGAGCGCATGCGGCTGCTGCGCAACCAGGGGATGGACCCGAACCGGCGCTACTACTTCCCGGTGGTCGGCTTCAACTACCGGCTGACGAACCTGGCCGCAGCGCTGCTCTGCGCCCAACTGGAACGGGCCGACGAGATCATCCGTCGGCGTGACCGGGTGGTGGCCGCCTACGAACGCGAGCTGGTCGGCCCCCCGCTCGTCTGGCCGCAGCCGGTCGTGCCGGGAGTGCGCAGGGCGCCCTGGATGGCGTCGTTCCTGGTCGGCCCGCCGGGGACGGATGGGCTCCGCGACGAGCTGGCCCGGGTGCTCGACCGCCTCGGGGTGGAGACGCGTCCGTTCTTCGTCCCCATTCCGCAGCTACCCCCGTACGCCGGGGCCGCCGAGGAGCAACCGGTCACGCTGGACCTGTCCCGCCGCGGAATCAACCTCCCGACCTACGCCGAACTCACCGACGTGGACGTGAAGGTCATCCTCGAGCGGGTACGGGCCGCGCTGGCCACCCTCACCGCTGCCCGGGTGGACTGACCCCGGGCGCGGACAGCGCACCACGGTGTCGACCGGCGGTCGAGGGGCCATCCGCGGCACCGAGCGCGGAGCCACCCGGGCCGGCGGTCGGTGCGCCGCCCGTCGGGCCGGTGGTCCTGAGCAGCCGGACGTAACTGCACCACCAGGCGGTCGCGCTGAGCAACCCCATCAGCACCAGGGCGGCGGCCGCCCCGAACGCCCCCAACGACGCGCCGCCGACCACCACGAGCGGCACTCGCACCACGCCCAACGCGCCGCCGATCAGCAGCGCGCGCGACCCGGCGCCCTGGACCCGGTGCCCGGCGAAGCCCACCATCGCCACCCCGGCGAGCAGGACCTCTGAGGCGAGCACCGGCAGCAGCGGCGCCGCGTGCCGCCAGTTCCCGCCGAGAACGGCCGTGCCGACCTGGTCGGGCAGGAGCGGGACCAGCACGGCCAGCGGGGCGCTGACGGCCAGCAGGAGGACGGTGACCCGTACGGCGGCACGCATCCGGACCGACCCCGTCGACGACCTGGTGCGGGCCAGGTAGGGGATGACCAGGGAGGAGGCGGTGCCGACCAGCAGGGTGACCGGACCGAGCACGGTGCGACCCACGCTGAGGGCACCCACGACGGCCATCCCGGCGGCCATCCCGAGGGCCGCCAGGGCGAGTTGGGCCGAGCCTGCGGTGAGCAGGTACTGGAATCCGAAGCTGGCGGCGGCCCGGGTGTCCGACCGGCTCAGCTGCCACCCGGGCCGGACGCGATGGCCGCGTAGCAGGGCTGCGGCGTACCCGAGTAGCGCGCCGGTGCCGGCCCAGACCGTGAAGACGGCCATCGGATCGATCACCTGCAACAGACCGAGGAGAGCGGCCGCGGCCGTCAGGCCGGTCCATACCGCCTCACGGTGGCAGGGCGGGCGGGGCGACCCGATGCCCAGGGCGACCGTCTTGCCGTAGTCGTGCAGCACCAGCCCCGGAAGCGTGGCGCCGGCGACGACCAGGTATCCGGACCGGTCGAGGACCCCGCCGACGACGAGGGGCACGGCACAGGCGACGCCGACGGCGGCGGCCCGACGGGTCCCGGCGGCGATCGCCGCGCGACCGGAACCGGCCAGCACGGACTCGGTCACCGTGGCCCGGGACAGGCCGGTCGCCAGCACGTAGAGCGAGAAGGCGAGCGCGAAGCGGCCAAGGTGCTCGATGGATTCCAGCCGAGCCACGGTCAGCGAGAGGAGCAGGTTTCCCAGACTGGACAGGGCGCCCGCGGTGACCGCCCAGCCCGCTCGGCCGGCCGCCCCTGCCCGGCCGGCCCGCACGGCGCGCGCTGCCCGCCTGACCAGCCCGTGCGGGCGAGCCTTCGTGCCGGTCGCGCCGGTCATCGCCCGGATCAGGACAGCCGGGAGCCGGACAGCACCGGAACGTCGCCGGGCCGCGGTGGAGCGGGCACTCGATCCGGCGCCCGCCGCCCCGGCGTCCTCCGGCGGGTCAGCCACAGCAGCGCGAAGACGGGCAGTGCGGCGACGGCGTGCTGGAGGAAGCCGATCATGGAGTCGGGGTAGGTGCTCGACCAGAGCAGCGGACCGCCCATCACGAAGCAGAACAGGCTGAGTCGCACCGGTCCCGGCGCGCCCCGCCGGAGCAGCAGCACCACCAGGGAAGCCCAGCCGATGTAGTAGAGCAGCACCCCGAGCCAGCCGTCGAAGAAGTAGACGTTGCCCAGGGCCAGGAAGCTGTACGACGAGGTCGCCACGCCGCCGAGGTACTGGTTGATCAGGGCGCCCGTGGAGATCATCGGCCGCTCCTGATCGAGGATTCGGGGCACGAGCCCGTACCGGAGGAACTCCGTGGGACCGGGCTGGCCTACGTCCACCGGCACGTCGTACCGGCCGGCCTCGGCGAGCTGCAGGTCGACCCGGAGCCGGTCGCCTGCGGAGACGTCGGCGGAGACGGAGACCCCGCCCTCGGCGCGGATCTCGTTGCGGATGGCGAACAGGGACGGCCACGCCAGCAGCAGCACGACGCCGACGGCCACGACCGCGCGCGTGCGTAGCAGACCACACACCGCGCCGGCGCCGGCCGCGAACGTGATGTATCCGATCGCCGGCGAGACGATGCCGGTGAGCGCGACGGTCGTGACCTGCCCGGCGATCACGAACCCGGTCCAGCCGAGCACCCGCGCACGGCCGACCCGGCCGCTCAGGAAGCTGGCGACCAGCAGGGCGAAGGCGAGATAGGGCCATCCGGCGGCGAGCGCCGCCACCCGTGCCAGCGGTGAGGCGGCGACGTCATGGGTCAGTTGAGTGAAGATCGTGCCCCTGCCGGCGTAGGCCCCCGTCAGAGAGGCCACGACGCTGACCACCGCGACCACCCGGGCGATGCGGTACAGGTGCGGGTGAGCCAGGTTGGCCTCGGCGGCGCGTTGCCGCCAGCCGGGTCGCGGGGGCGCCGCGGCCAGGGCGACCGTCTCGACCAGCACGGTGCCGACCAACGCCACGGAGAGCAGCCGGAGGATGAAGGTGGTCCCGGGATTGCCGTTGAGGAGCGCCATCGGCACGATCAGGATGGCGAACGGGGCGATGACCAGGATGCTGACCGGGTAGCGCCGCAGCACCCAGTGCCCGAGGCCACGCGGGTCGTTACCGGTTCTCAGGCCGACCGCGTTCCGCCGGGCGGATGCCCGCACCGGGTCGAGGGTCAGGGCCGATTCATACGTTGCCGTCCGCACCTGTGTGCAACGACGGCCGGGCCGGCGGGACACGGCGGCGACAAGGGTACGGAGACGGCTGCTCCCGTGGTGCGCCGTTTCCGCCGACACGGCGGGCCACCGCCACCCGGGACGGCCAGGTGTCCGACTCAGGAGACGAAGAGGGCGTGCTTACCGGCACGGGTCCTGGACGCCTCGGCGACCTGGGTGAAGGTGACCGTGCGTGGGTCGAGGGCCGGGTGGTCCTTGCTCAACTCCCGGACGAAGAACGCGGTGACGTCCGGGAGGTCCAGCGGCCGGTCAGCCTCGACGTGGATCCGCAGCGCGTCCGGCCGCTCCTGCCGGAACTGCACGCCGATTATCCCCGGGTACGACTTGAGGATGTGTACCGGCAGGATCGCGGACAGGTCGAGGATCCCCTGGGACGAGCCGACCCGGACGATGTCCTGCTGACGGCCGAGCACGGCGCGGAAGGCCAGTGCGTTGCCGTCCCGCACGTCGCTCGGCTCGACCCGGTCGCCGATCGCGTAGTTGACCAACGGGAAGAGCCGGCGGTCGAGGGTGGTGACACCGAGGTCCCCACCGTCGGACACCAGGCAGATGTAGCTGTCCCAGAGCATCCGGATGTCCCGGGTCCCCCGGCGGGACATCGCCAGCACACCGGTCTCCGCCGAGCCGTACTCGATGACCGCCGGGGCCTTGAAGACCTGCTCGATCAGCGCGATGTCCGCGTCGCTGGCCGTTTCGGCGCACATGACCACCGCGCGCAGTGCGCTCATCTCCCCCAGGGTCAACCGGTTGCGCTCGATGTACCGGGCCAGCTTGAACACCGCTGAGGTGTAGCCGGCCAGCGACACCGGATTCCGCTCGCGCAGGGCCAGGTAGTGCGCGTGCAACGACGGCTCGCTCAGGTCGTAGGCGTTCAACCGGGTGACGTTGATCAGCCGATCGGCGAGACGTCGCTTCGCCTGCGCCAGCCGTCCGCGCAGGCCGCTGCCGAAGAGATGGGAGTGGCCCCACAGGAGCACGTTCGGATCTGTCGGACGGATTCCCGACCAGTGCCGGCCGAGGTACGCGTTGACCCAACGCTCGTCCACTTCGCCGGCACCACGGGGATACCGCGTGGGCTGTCCCGTGCTGCCGCCGGTGGTGTAGGCGTCGGTGATCCGGCCGTCCTGGAAGATCTCCCCGGCACGAGCGATCAGGACCTCCTTGGTCAGCGGCGGGAACTCGCGCAGCGCACCGGGCCGGTCGATCCGCTCGGGGAGACCGTGCTCGCGACGCCACGACCGGTAGAACGGCACCTCCGCGAGGCAGTACGCCCACACCTCGTTGAACCGGCGTACCTGCTGCTGCTCGATCCACCCCCGGGACGGGTGGGTGTCGTACCGGGCGATCTTCCGGGCCAGCTGACGATGACGGTCGGCGAGGACGGTGCCGCGCAGCAACCACGGGTTCATGAGCGGTAGCCCTTCCTGGGAGACACCGCACCCAACGAGGACCCGGGGGGCGGGTTACGACACCACCCCGACCATCAGGTCTATTGACATCCTTCACCGCCGGCAGAAGGCTCGCGCTACAGGTCCTTCCACCAAGGAGGCTCGATGAGGCGCACACGGCTGGCGATCGCCGGCGTGTTCACTCTGGTCGGCGCACTGGCGCTGACCGCACCGGCCAGCGCGCGACCACCGTCCGACCCGGGCAGCCGCGACGGCCTGGAGGTGTACGTCGGGACGGTCAACGCGGAGCAGTTGGAGAAGCTGCGCGGCGCGGGGGTCGACCTCGGTCACGACCACCAGGACAGCGACGGGGCCGGCAACACCACGGTCGAGACCGTGTTGAGCCGGCGGCAGGCGGAGCGCCTGGCCGGCCAGGGCGTCAAGCTCGACGTCAAGAAGGTGCGCGGCAAGGCCGCCTCCCAGGCGCTGCGGGAGCAGGCCGCGGCCGGTTGGGACGCGTTCCGCCCGTACAGCGCGCCGGGCGGCCTGCGGGACGAGATCACCGCCACCGCGGCCCGCTTCCCCAGACTGGCCAAGTTGGAGACCATCGGCCGTACCTGGCAGGGCAAACCGATCCTCGCGGTGAAGGTCACCAAGAACGCGCGGAGCGTGCCGGACGGCAAGCGCCCGGCGGTGCTCTACGGCAGCGCCCAGCACGCCCGGGAGTGGATCACCCCGGAGATGACCCGCCGGCTGATGCACCACGTGCTGGACAACTACGGCAGCGATCCGCAGATCACCCGCCTGGTCGACACCACCGAGCTGTGGTTCCTGCCGGTGGCCAACCCGGACGGGTACGACCACACCTTCACCCCCGGCAACCGGCTGTGGCGCAAGAACCTGCGCGACAACGACGGGGACGGGCAGATCACCACCGCCGACGGCGTCGACCTCAACCGCAACTTCAGTTACAAGTGGGGCTACGACGACGAGGGCTCCTCGCCGGAGCCGAACAGCGACACCTACCGGGGGCCGGGCCCGAACTCCGAGCCGGAGACGAAGGCGCTGGACCGGCTCTTCAAGCGGGTCGGCTTCGAGTTCTTCGTCAACTACCACTCGGCCGCGCAGCTGCTGCTCTACGGCGTCGGCTGGCAGGTGAGCACCCCCACCCCGGACGACGTGATCTACGAGGCGATGGTCGGCGACGACGCGCATCCGGCGGTCCCCGGCTACGACCCGGACATCTCCGCCGAGCTCTACACCACCAATGGCGACACCGACAGCCACGCCACCGTCCGGTACGGCACCCTCGGCTTCACGCCGGAGATGTCCACCTGCCAGGCGGCCGCCGCGTCGGACCCGGACGACCAGTGGCGCCCCGAGGACTGCGTCAGCGGCTTCATCTTCCCCGACGACGAGAAGCTGATCTCGGCCGAGGTGGCGAAGAACCTGCCGTTCGCCCTGGCGGTGGCGAAGTCGGCGGCCGACCCGGACGACCCGGTGTCGGTGGTCGGACGGAGCACCCCGGACTTCGTGGTGGACGCCTTCGACACCTCCTACGGGCGCGACCAGCAGGTCGCGTCGATCACCCGGCGGGCGTTGAAGAACGTGCGGATGCACTACACCGTCAACGGCGGCCGGCCGAAGACCGCCAAGGTCCGCGAGTGGCGCGGCGGTGAGCGGTACGGCGACACCCACGACGACTACTACGCCGAGCTGCGCGGCACGGTGCGCGGCGCGAAGCCGGGCGACCGGGTCGAGGTCTGGTTCACCGGGGTCAAGCCCCGCCAGGGCCCGGTGGCCAGCGAACACTTCACCTACCGGGTGCACGGCGACATCGGCGGTGACGTGCTGGTCCTCGCGGTGGAGGACGTGACCGGGCTCAGCCCGGCGCAGAACGCCACCGGCGCGAAGTACGCCGACGAGATCGCCGCGTCGCTGGCGAAGGCCGGCCGCAGCAGCGACGTGTACGACTTCGACACGATGGGCCGCAAGGCGCCGCACCCGCTGGGGGTGCTCTCGCACTACCGGACGGTGGTCTGGGAGACCGGCGACGACATCATCCTGCGCTCCCCCGGCCAGGTCGGCGGAACCGCGGCCCGGGCGGCGCTGGAGACCGAGCTGGCCGTGCGGGACTACCTCAACGAGGGCGGCAAGCTGCTGGTCAGCGGCAAGTACGCGCTCTTCGCCCAGGCCGCGAACGGCTCGTACGTCTATCAGCCGAACCCGGGGGCGGAGTGCACGGACCCGGACGACGCCAGCTGCCTGCCGCTGCTGAACGACTTCCAGCAGTACTACCTCGGGGCGTACAACTACGTCAGCGACGGTGGCTCCGCCCCGGACGGCACGCCGTACCCGCTGCGCGGCGCCGAGGGGGCCTTCGCCGGCTTCTCCGGGCAGCTCAACGCGGAGGGCTCCGCCGGCAACCAGGACCACACCGCCTCGTTCCTGTCCACGTCGAGCTTCCTCCCGCCGGACAGGTTCCCGCAGTTCGCCAGCTCGGCGACGGTGGACTGGGCGCGGCCGGGCAGCGCGCCGTTCGACCCGCGCACCGGTGAGTGGTACCTGTACAGCGGGCGGGCCGACGAGTCGTACAAGCGGCTCACCCGGACCGTCGACCTGACCTCGGCCTCCAGCGGCGAGCTGCGCTTCTTCACCTCGTACGACATCGAGCAGAACTGGGACTACCTGTTCGTGGAGGCGCACGAGGTGGGCAGCGACGACTGGACCACGTTGCCGGACAAGAACGGCCGCACCGGCACCGGGACCGGGGAGAGCTGCGAGTCCGGCTGGGCGGCGACCCTGCACCCCTTCCTCACCCACTACCAGGGCGCGGACTGCTCGCCCACCGGCAGCACCGGCAGCTGGAACGCGGCCACCGGCGCCTCCGGGGGCTGGCAGGAGTTCGCCGTCGACCTGTCGGCGTACGCCGGCAAGAAGGTCGAGCTGTCGATCACGTACGCCTCCGACTGGGGCACCCAGGGCCTGGGTGTCTTCCTGGACGACGCGCGGGTGTACGCCGACGGCGTGGTCGTCTCGGAGACCTCCTTCGAGGCCGCCGACCTGGACGGCTGGACGGTGGCCGGTCCGCCGGCCGGCTCCGCCCCGGCCGCCAACGACTGGGCCCGCAGCCAGCAGGCCTTCGAGGAGGGCGCGGCGGTGGTCACCGACGACACCGTCTACCTGGGCTTCGGCCTGGAGGGCCTGGCCCCGGCGGCCCGGGACGATCTGGTCGCCCGGTCGCTGGCCCACCTGAGCGGAGCGGCGCGGCGCTGACACCGCGGACCGGGCGCGCCGGCGGTGGGGACACCGTCGGCGCGCCTTCCGGTACGCCCGCCGCCGACCCGGCGGATGTGGTGAGCTGTAGCGGTGGCGGGGTACCTGATCGGTCTGGTGCTGCATCCCACCCGGGACGTCTCCGAGGTGGTCGAGATCATCGAACGGTGGGCCGCCCGGCACGGGAAGTCGCTGGCCGTCCGGGTCGACGACCGGCACCGGGTGCCGCCGACGGTGGAACCGGTCCCAGCGGAGGAGCTGGCAGCCCGGTGCGACGCGCTGATCAGCATCGGCGGGGACGGCACCATGCTGGGCGCGCTGCGCTCGGCCGTGCGCCACCCGAAGCCGGTGCTCGGGGTGCACCTGGGGCGGCTGGGCTTCCTGGTCGAGGTGGAGCCGCCCGACCTGCCGCGAGCGCTGGCCCGGCTGGTCGCACGGGACTTCACCGTCGAGTCGCACGCCTGCCTGGCCTGCGACATCTGCGGCGACGACATGGTCGCGTTCAACGACGTCGCGCTGGTCCGCCAGCCCGGCTCCGGCTTCGTCACCGCCACCCTCGCCGTCGACGGCCAGCAGTACGGCTACTACCGCTGCGACGCCCTGGTGGTGAGCACGCCGACCGGCTCGACGGCGTACAGCTACGCCGCGGGCGGTCCGCTGATCTCGCCGGCCGCCGACGCCGTGGTGGTGACGCCCTCCGCGCCGATGTCCGGCATCTCCCGGTCGGTGGTGCTCTCCCCGGACGAGACGATCCGGTTGGAGCTGCGCGCCGAGTCGGCGCCGGTGGCCGTGGAGATCGACGGCATGGTCATCCAGGAGGCGGCCACGGAGGGCGCGGTGCACGTGCGCTACCAGCGCGACGCCGGCCTGGTGGTACGCCTCGACCCGCGCCGCTACCAGGAGCGCAACAAGCTCAAGCTCGGCCTGCTCGACCTGCCGCTGCTGCCGGAGCAGCTGCGCGAGCTCCTCCCCGCGGGGCTGCGCGAGCAGCTCAACCGCCGGGAGCTGCTCCCGCCCCGCTGACCGGTCCGCCCCCGTCCCGTCGACCCGGCGTCAGGCCTTGGCGAGCACCCCGTCCACCAGCGCCTTCGCCTCCTCCTGGATCCGCGTCAGGTGCTCCGCCCCCTGGAACGACTCGGCGTAGATCTTGTAGACGTCCTCGGTGCCCGACGGGCGGGCGGCGAACCAGCCCGACCCGGTGGTCACCTTGAGCCCGCCGATCGACGCGCCGTTGCCCGGTGCGGCGGTGAGCGTGGCGGTGATCGGCTCGCCGGCCAGCTCGGTGGCGCCGACCTGCTCCGGAGAGAGCTTGCCGAGCACCGCCTTCTGGGCCCGGGTGGCCGGGGCGTCGATCCGGGCGTACGCGGGGTCGCCGAAGCGCTCGGTCAGCTCGGCGTAGTGCTGGCTGGGGGTCCGGCCGGTGGTGGCGATGATCTCCGCGGCGAGCAGGCAGAGCAGGATGCCGTCCTTGTCGGTGGTCCAGGTGCCCCCGTCGCGGCGCAGGAAGGACGCGCCGGCGCTCTCCTCACCGCCGAAGCCGACCGCCCCGTCGAGCAGCCCGGGGACGAACCACTTGAAGCCCACCGGCACCTCCAGCAGCGGCCGGCCGAGGTCGGCCGCGATCCGGTCGATCATGGAGGAGGAGACCAGCGTCTTGCCGACGGCCGCCGCCGGGCCCCACTGCGACCGGGTACGGAACAGGTGGCCGATCGCCACCGCCAGGTAGTGGTTGGGGTTCATCAGGCCACCGTCGGGGGTGACGATGCCGTGCCGGTCGGCGTCGGCGTCGTTGCCGGTGGAGACCGCGTAGTCGGCGCGGGCGGCGATCAGGGAGGCCATCGCGTTCGGCGAGGAGCAGTCCATCCGGATCTTGCCGTCGCCGTCCAGGGTCATGAACCGCCACGTCGGGTCGACCGTGGGGTTGATCACGGTCAGGTCGAGCCGGTGCCGCTCGGCGATCTCGCCCCAGTAGGCGACGCTGGCGCCGCCGAGCGGGTCGGTGCCGATGCGCACCCCGGCGGCGCGGATCGCGTCGATGTCGAGCACCGCGGGCAGGTCGTCGACGTAGTTGGCGAGGAAGTCGTACCCGCCGGTGGTGTCGGCGGCCCGGGCCCGCGCGTACGGGATCCGCCGGACCTCCTTGAGCCCGGCGGCGAGGATCGCGTTGGCCCGGTCCTGGATCCACTTCGTGACGTCGGTGTCGGCGGGCCCGCCGTGGGTGGGGTTGTACTTGAAGCCGCCGTCGTCGGGTGGGTTGTGCGACGGGGTGATCACGATGCCGTCGGCGAGCCCGCTGGTCCGTCCCCGGTTGTGGCTGAGGATGGCGTGCGACAGCGCCGGGGTCGGGGTGTAGCCGTCGCGGCTGTCCCGCAGCACGGTGACGTCGTTGGCGGCGAGCACCTCCAGCGCGTCCGCCTCGGCCGGGGCGGAGAGCGCGTGGGTGTCCCGGGCCAGGAAGAGCGGACCGTCAAGGCCCTGCTCCCGCCGGTAGTCGCAGAGCGCCTGGGTGACCGCGAGGATGTGGTCCGAGTTGAAGGAGTTCCGCAGCGACGACCCCCGGTGTCCGGAGGTGCCGAACGAGACCTGCTGCGCCGGGTCCGCCGGATCGGGGTGCTCGGCGTAGTAGGCGGTCAGCAGCCGGGGCACGTCGACCAGGTCGGCGGGCTCGGCGGGCTGTCCGGCACGGGGGTGGGACACTGCGGGATCCTCCTCGGTTCAGGCGCTGGCTGCTGGCGGGGCGGGGTTCAGGGCTCGACGCGCTGACCCTTGCCGATGACCACGATGCCATTGTCGGAGACGGTGTAGCGCTGCCGGTCCTTCTCCAGGTCCACGCCGATCTCCGCGCCCTCGGGGACGAAGACGTTCTTGTCCAGGATGGCCCGGCGCACCACGGCGTGCCGGCCGATCTCCACGCCTTCCATCAGCACCGCGCCGTCCACGTGCGCCCAGGAGTGGACCTTGACCTTCGGCGAGACGATCGAGTTCTCGACCAGCGAGCCGGAGATCACCGCGCCGGGCGAGACCATCGAGCCGACGGCCCGGCCGACCCGCTCGCCCCACTGGTGGACGAACTTCGCCGGCGGGAACGGCGGCTGGGCACTGTAGATCGGCCAGTCGAAGTTGTAGAGGTTGAACACCGGGTGGACGTTGATCAGGTCCATGTGGGCGTCGAAGAAGGAGTCCAGCGTCCCCACGTCACGCCAGTAGCCCCGGTCCCGGTCGGTGCTGCCGGGCACCTCGTTGTCCTTGAAGTCGTAGACGTTGGCGTCGCCCCGCTCGACGAACATGGGGATGATGTTGCCGCCCATGTCGTGTTTGCTGGTCTTGTCCTCCGCGTCGCGCTCGACGGCCTCGCAGAGCGCCTTGGTGGTGAACACGTAGTTGCCCATCGAGGCGTAGATCTGGTCCGGGGCGTCGGGCAGGCCCACCGCGTCGGTGGGCTTCTCGCGGAACGCCCTGATCCGCCGGCCGTCCTCGCCGACCTCGATCACGCCGAACTGGTCGGCCATCGACAACGGCTGGCGGATGCCGGCGACGGTGACCCCGGCGCCGGAGGCGATGTGGTCCTCCACCATCTGCCGGGGGTCCATCCGGTAGATGTGGTCGGCGCCGAAGACGATCACATAGTCCGGCTGCTCGTCGTTGATCAGGTTGAAGCTCTGGTAGATGGCGTCGGCCGAGCCGGCGAACCACCAGGGACCGCGCCGCTGCTGGGCCGGCACCGGGGTGACGTAGTTGCCCAGCATGGTCGACATCCGCCAGGTCGTGGTGACGTGCCGGTCCAGCGAGTGGGACTTGTACTGGGTCAACACGACCATCTTCAGATAGCCGGCGTTTGCCAGGTTGGAGAGGACGAAGTCGACCATGCGGTACATCCCGCCGAACGGGACGGCCGGCTTGGCCCGGTCCGCGGTGAGCGGCATGAGGCGCTTGCCCTCTCCACCGGCCAGGACGATCGCGAGCACCTTGGCAGCCATGCAACGACGCTATCCATCCCGCTGCCACTTCACCACTTGTACGGGCACAGTTCTGCACTAGGGTGCGGGGGCATGACGGACTCCGTACCCTCGCTCCGCGTCGACCTGCTCACCCGGGAGTACCCGCCGGAGGTCTACGGCGGCGCCGGGGTGCACGTCGAGTACCTGGCCCGGGAACTGCGCCGACTCGCCGACGTGCGGGTGCACTGCTTCGGCGCGCCGCGCACCGGACCGGGCGTCACCGCGTACGCCGAACCGGCCGGCCTGGCCGGCGCGAACGCCGCGCTGCGCACCATGGGCGTGGATCTGGAGATGGCCGCGGGGTGTGCCGGCAGTGACGTGGTGCACAGCCACACCTGGTACGCCAACCTGGCCGGGCACACCGCGAAGCTGCTGCACGGGGTGCCGCACGTGGTGACCGCGCACAGCCTGGAACCGCTGCGGCCGTGGAAGGCCGAGCAGCTCGGCGGGGGCTACGCGCTCTCCTCCTGGTGCGAACGCACCGCGGTGGAGGGCGCCGACGCGGTGATCGCGGTCAGCGAGGGGATGCGGCGCGACGTGCTCACCGCCTACCCGGCGGTCGACCCGGACCGGGTCCGGGTGGTCTACAACGGCATCGACACCGCGCAGTACGCCCCGGACCACGGCACCGACGTGATGGACCGGCTCGGCATCGACCCGTCCCGCCCGAGCGTGGTGTACGTGGGGCGGATCACCCGGCAGAAGGGCCTGCCGTACCTGCTGCGCGCGGCCCGCGAGCTGCCCGCCGACACCCAGCTGGTGCTGCTCGCCGGGGCCCCCGACACTCCGGACATCGCCGCTGAGGTCCAGGGGCTGGTCACCGAGCTGCGGGCGAACCGCTCCGGGGTGGTCTGGGTCGCCGAGATGCTGCCCAAGCACGAGGTGATCCAGGTGCTCACCCACGCGACGATCTTCGTCTGCCCGTCGGTCTACGAGCCGATGGGCATCGTCAACCTGGAGGCGATGGCCTGCGAGACGGCCGTGGTGGCGACCGCCACCGGCGGCATTCCCGAGGTGGTCGCCGACAAGGAGACCGGGCTGCTGGTGCCGATCGACCAGGCGACCGACGGCAGCGGCCGGCCGTTGGACCCGGAGCGGTTCGTGGCCGACCTGGGCGCGACGATCAACGGGCTGCTGGCCGACCCGTCACGGACCGAGGCGTTCGGCCTCGCCGGGCGGCGGCGGGCCGTCGAGCACTTCTCCTGGGACGCCATCGCGGCACGCACGCTGGAGGTCTACCGGTCGGTGGGCGCGACGGGCTGACCGAGCACGAAGCGATCTCGCACAGTAGGTTGGCGGTGTGAGCGGACGGTTCCCGATCGAAGACGTCTCCCCCGTGGTCGCCTGCGGTCGCTACCCCGCCAAGGCGGTGGTCGGCGAGGTGGTGCCGGTCTCGGCTCGCGCCTACCGGGAGGGCCACGACGCGCTCGGCTGCAACGTGGTCTGGCTCGGCCCGGACGGCGCGGCGCGGCCGTTCACCCGGATGCGCCCGGGTGAACCGGGCCAGGACCGCTGGCACGCGGCCATCCGGCCGGACGCGGTCGGCGAGTGGTTCTTCACCGTCGAGGCGTTCCAGGACCCGTACCTGACCTGGCAGAACGCGGTCACCAAGAAGATCGCCGCCGGGCAGGGCCCGGAGGACCTGGCCAACGACCTGGCCGAGGGCGCCCGGGTGCTGGAGGCGGCGGTCGCGCTGGTCCCCGCCGCCGAGACGGAGCGGGTGCGGACGGCGGTGGCGGCGCTGCGCGACGAGCGGCTGGCGCTGCCCCACCGGGTGGCCCCGGCGTTGGGCCTCGCCGACCTGCTCTGGGCGCACCCGGTGCGGGAGCTGGTCACCACC
Source organism: Micromonospora psammae (assembly GCF_036902725.1). NCBI lineage: Bacteria > Bacillati > Actinomycetota > Actinomycetes > Micromonosporales > Micromonosporaceae > Micromonospora > Micromonospora psammae. The sequence goes on from NZ_JBAKHM010000010.1 coordinate 125,012, forward strand.
GGGGACGAGTACCGGCTCTGGGTGGACCGCCCCCGGGCGCTCTTCTCCGCCTGGTACGAGTTCTTCCCCCGCTCCGAGGGGGCGGTCCCGGCCACAGTGGACGCGCCCGCCCGGTCCGGGACCTTCGCCACCGCGATGGACCGGCTGCCCGGCGTCGCGGCCATGGGCTTCGACGTGCTCTACCTGCCGCCGATCCACCCGATCGGCCGGGTCAACCGCAAGGGCCCCAACAACGCGCTCACCGCCGGCCCGGACGACGTGGGCTCGCCGTGGGCGATCGGCGCCGCCGAGGGCGGCCACGACGCCATCCACCCCGACCTGGGTGAGCCGGACGACTTCCGGGACTTCATCGCCGCCGCCGCCGAGCAGGGCCTGGAGGTGGCGATGGACCTGGCTTTGCAGTGTGCCCCCGACCACCCCTGGGTGACGCAGCACCCCGAGTGGTTCACCACCCGCGCCGACGGCAGCATCGCCTACGCGGAGAACCCGCCGAAGAAGTACCAGGACATCTACCCGCTGAACTTCGACAACGACCCGGAGGGCATCCGCGCCGAGGTGCTGCGGGTGGTGCTGCACTGGGTCGGCGAGGGCATCCGGATCTTCCGGGTGGACAACCCGCACACCAAGCCGTTCGACTTCTGGCACTGGCTGATCGCCGAGGTCAAGAAGGTCGACCCGGACGTGCTCTTCCTCGCCGAGGCGTTCACCCGGCCGGCGATCATGCACGGGCTGGGCAAGATCGGCTTCACCCAGTCGTACACCTACTTCACCTGGCGCACCTCGGCGGCCGAGATGCGGGCGTACTGCGAGGAGCTGGTCGCGGCGGCCGACTACATGCGGCCCAACTTCTGGCCCAACACCCCGGACATCCTGCACGAGTCCCTGCAGCACGGCGGCCCGCCGATGTTCAAGATCCGGGCGGTGCTGGCCGCGCTGCTCTCCCCCTCGTGGGGCGTGTACGCCGGCTTCGAGCTCTTCGAGCACGTGGCCCGCCCCGGCGCCGAGGAGTACCTCGACAACGAGAAGTACGAGCTGCGGCCCCGGGACTGGGCCGGCGCGCAGGCCCACGGCCGCTCCCTGGCCCCCTTCATCGCCACCCTCAACCGGGTACGCCGGGACAACCCCGCCCTGCACCGGCTGCGCAACCTGCGCTTCCACGACATCGACAACCCGGCCCTGCTCTGCTGGTCCAAACACGACCCGGACACCGGCAACACCGTCATCGTGGTCTGCTCGTTCGACTCGCACACCGTGCAGTGGGGCAACACCACCCTGGACATGCCGGCGCTGGGCTTCGACTGGCACGAGCGGTTCACCGTGCACGACGAGCTGACCGGGGCCAGCTACGAGTGGGGGCAGCGCAACGCGGTGCGGCTCGACCCGTACCTGCAACCGGCGCACGTGCTGACCGTGCGCCGGCCGCACGCCGCCGACGCTCCGGCGCCCGCGACGACGGTCCCGGCCACCCTGACCGTGGCAGACGTACCCACCGACCTCTCGGGCGGCACCGCCCCGACCGCTCCGGCCCAGAAGGACGACGACCGATGGACCAGCTGATCGCCGGCGAGACGCACGATCCGCACGCCGTGCTGGGCGCGCACCCCGCCGACGGGCGCACCACCATCCGGGCGATGCGCCGGGGGGCCGGCGACGTGGCCGTGCTCGTCGGCGCCGAGCGGCACCCGATGAAGCGGGTGCACGACGTCGGGATCTTCGAGACCGTCGTCGACGGCACCGTGCTGGACTACCGGGTCGACGCCGACGGCCGGGTCACCGACGACCCCTACCGCTACCCGCCCACCATCGGCGAGCTGGACCTGCACCTGATCGGCGAGGGCCGGCACGAACGGCTCTGGGAGGCGCTCGGCGCGCGCGTCTTCGACGAGGGCGTGGCCTTCTCCGTGTGGGCGCCCAACGCCCGCGGGGTGCGGGTGATCGGCGACTTCACCGGCTGGGGCGCCGACGACGGCTGGCCGATGCGCTCGCTGGGCTCCAGCGGCGTGTGGGAGATCTTCGTGCCGGGCGCGCAGGTCGGCGCCCGCTACAAGTACCGCGTCCTCGGCGCCGACGGGCGGTGGCGGGACAAGGCCGACCCCCTCGCGGCGTACGCGGAGGTGCCGCCGGCCACCGCCTCGGTGGTGCACCACTCCACGTACGAGTGGGACGACGCGGCCTGGCTGGAACGGCGGGCGCGGCGCCAGCCCCACCAGGAGCCGATGAGCGTGTACGAGGTGCACCTCGGCTCGTGGCGGCCCGGCCTGGGCTACCGGGACCTGGCCGAGCAGCTCACCGCGTACGTCACCGAGCTGGGCTTCACCCACGTGGAGTTCCTGCCGGTGATGGAGCACCCGTTCGGCGGCTCCTGGGGTTACCAGGTCACCGGCTACTACGCGCCCACGTCCCGGTTCGGCAGCCCCGACGACTTCCGCTACCTGGTGGACCGGCTGCACTCCGCCGGCATCGGGGTGATCCTGGACTGGGTGCCGGCGCACTTCCCCAAGGACGAGTGGGCCCTCGCCCGCTTCGACGGCACCCCGCTCTACGAGCACCCCGACCCGCGCCGCGGCGAGCACCCCGACTGGGGCACGTACGTCTTCGACTTCGGCCGCCGCGAGGTCCGCAACTTCCTCGTCGCCAACGCGCTCTACTGGTGCGAGGAGTTCCACATCGACGGGTTGCGGGTCGACGCGGTCGCCTCCATGCTCTACCTGGACTACTCCCGTCAGGACGGGCAGTGGGCGCCCAACCAGCACGGCGGCCGCGAGAACCTGGAGGCGATCGCGCTGCTCCAGGAGGTCAACGCCACCGTCTACCGGCGCCACGCCGGGGTGGTGATGATCGCCGAGGAGTCCACCGCCTGGCCCGGGGTGACCCGGCCGACCGCCGAGGGTGGCCTCGGCTTCGGTTTCAAGTGGAACATGGGCTGGATGCACGACACCCTGCTCTACACCTCCAAGGACCCGATCTACCGCCAGCACCACCACCACCAGCTCACCTTCTCCCTGGCGTACGCCTGGAGCGAGAACTACGCGCTGCCGATCAGCCACGACGAGGTGGTGCACGGCAAGGGCTCCCTCGCCGGCAAGATGCCCGGCGACACCTGGCAGCGGCTGGCCAACGTGCGGGCGCTGCTGGCGTACATGTGGGCCCACCCCGGCAAGCAACTGCTCTTCATGGGCTCGGAGCTGGCCGACGACCGGGAGTGGAGCGAGGAGCGCGGCCTCGACTGGTACCTGCTGCACGACCCGGCCCGGGCCGGCGTGCAGCGCCTCGTCGGCGACCTGAACACCGTCTACCGGGGCACCCCGGCGCTCTGGGCGCAGGACACCGAGCCGGCCGGCTTCCGCTGGATCGCCGGCGACGACGTCGCCAACAACACGGTTTCGTTCGTGCGGATCGCTCCGGACGGCGCGACGCTGGTCTGCGTGGCGAACTTCTCCGCCCTGCCGTTGGAGGACTACCGGGTGGGGCTGCCGGCGGGCGGGACGTGGACCGAGGTGATCAACACCGACGCGCAGCACTACGGCGGGTCGGGGGTCGGGAACATGGGGGCGGTGCACGCGGAGGACGTGCCGTGGCACGGGATGCCGGCGTCAGCGGCGCTGCGGGTGCCGCCGCTCGGGGTGCTCTGGTTGCGCCGCGATTGACCCTTGGTCAGTACGGCAGGCGGGCATCGCTCCCGGTTGCTCACCACATCCTCGGATACGAGCAGGTGTGGCGGCTGCCCCGGGTATCGAGGTCGCTCGACCAGATCGGGTCGCGGGAAGGACCACGAGAGCCAGGTCCCTCTGGCGACGACGCCAGGCCTCGTCGTAGACACCAATCTCCAGGGGCGCCGAAACGGGCAGGTCTGCCAACTCCCTACGCAACCCGGCGGAGCCGGCGGCAGAGCCCGCGCGCTCGATGATCTTCGTATGCGCCGCAGGTAATCGCGAGCAGACCGAAGGACGAGCCCAGCTCACCGCGTTCCTTCGGCACCCTCGCGAACAGGCGTGCCAGGGCTGCTCGCCGTTACGGCAGGCGCCGCTTCGGCACCCCCAACCACTCGTACGCCACCACGCTGAGCCTGTCGGCCGAGCCGTCCCAACTGCAGATCGATCGGAAGAGGGACACGAACTGCGTCCTTTCGATGCGTTTCCCCTATCATCGGCCGAACCGCGACGGCGCTACTGCGGGTGTCGCCGCTGGGTGTCCTCGGCAGCGTCGAAAGTGGCAGGGCGAGACTCCGAAGAAGCCTCGCCCTGCCAGACAGCGCGCGGGTTAGCAGAACTAGACCGCCCAGCGAACTTTCGCGATCTGTCTCAGGACGAGACGCCGGGTGCCTCCACGATCACTGGGTCAACTCCGTTCGAGAACGAAGCGGCGACCGAGATCAGGATCACCGATGAACCAGAACAGAACAATCTCGCCGTCGGCTGAATCCGACCGGAGGTTAGTCGAATATGGGACCGGAAAGCCGTCGAGCGCATCGAAGACGAGAGCGACTTGTGTCTTCCTCTCGCTGTAGTCGTTTACTGCGGCCCGGACCGACCACGTCCCAGAGCCGGACATCGTATTCGATTGTGTCGATGCCCGCCCCAAGAGCGAGGCGGGGATCTGCGACGCGCGGAACGTTCCATCGTCGTTGAAAACAAACTCGCAGCCACCAGCACCTCGCCACGACCCCACCACCGTGAGGTCGGACAGTTCCGGGCGGGAGTCCTCAAGCCAGCTCGACACCGCGTTGATCGCGACCACCACGAGAAGGAAGACCGCGCACGCGGCGGCAACTCCAACAGCAAGTCGCCGCCGCGAACGTCCGGTTACTGCGGACACGCCGAGTTCACACAGGTGGTGGACCTAAAACGGTAACTCTGAATCACGAAGTGCTCAAACGGATAGGCATCCGCTCCGCTTCCCGCATTCCCGTCACCGCGTGGTGGCGTCACTCCGGGAATCCTTGTGCCGGAAGCGAGGGTCGTGGCGTTCTGCACATGGTACTCAACGACGGGGTTGTCGTTCTCGTATCCCACTACCTGCCAATCGACGTCGAACGACCCCGTCAGGGCCGTAACCCGGCGGCTACCTATCGCACCCCTGGTCCCATGGCTCAACATGTCCCGGGCGAAAGCCTTGCGGCTCACGCTCGGCGGCATGTCGGCGAAGTGGTAGTCCTGGCGGCCGCCCAACTCGCCGGCAGCGGCCCTCCTGTCGATGTCAAGGTAGATGTTCGAGAACTCGCTCGTCAGCCAGAGCTCCCTGGTCATCCGATCCCCCCAACGGAAGTACTCGTAGGTCGCGCATCGATCCGTGGAGCCGACGATGCCGCAGGTGAGATTCGGCGAGCGGAAGCCCGGAACCAGACCTGTGAAGAATTGCCGCAATATGTCGTCCGGGCTTTCCTGGCGGGCCCCCTCGGCGTGGCAGTACTCAGGGGTTGCGAGCGTGCAAGCCTCCGGCCGCGGCTTCGGTTTGCCGCCGCCCTTGCCGCCGCCCTTGCCGCCGCCCTTGCCGCCGCCCTTGATGCGAGTCTTCTTGCCGCCAGGCTCGTGAATGATCTCTCCACCATCAGGAGTCGGGGTGGAGTAGATGGTGCAGGGGTCGTCGGCGCAGTCCTTCATGCCCGTGGGGTCGCTGAAGACCATTGGGCTGTTGTGTCCGTAGGCGTAGGGGTTCCACTGTTGCGGGTCTGCCGTGTCTATGACGGGGTCGACGGAGATGAACCGTCCGATGACGGGGTCGTAGGCGCGGGCGCCGATGATCGTCAGTCCGGTGGGGCTCATCGGCTTGTCGAGGAATCCGCGGTTGTCGGGTGCGGTGACGGCGGCGCCGCGGGGTGCGCCGTAGGGGGTGTACTGCCTCCAGGTCGGGGTTTGCGCGGTGCTGTCGAGGTAGAGGCTGGGGGTGCCGTGGTGATCGGCGATGGCGAAGCTGTACGCCGTGCCGCTGCCCGAGCGGATGCAGGTGCCGCCGCCGGGAAGGGCGTAATAGCGGTTGCCGTCGGTGACGCCGGTGGCGGTGTTGAGGGTGAGCTGCTGCCCGGGCAGGTAGAGGGTGGTCTTGCCGGGTTCCTTCTGCAGCAGCAGGTTGCCGTCGGCGTCGTGGATGAAGGTGCTGTCGCCGCCGGTGCCGCCGGTGACCGCGGTGAGTTTGCCGGCGTCGTCCCAGGTGAGGGTCTGGTTGCCCTGGGCGGCGTTGCGGCCGGTGGTGTTACCGGCGGCGTCGTAGGTGTAGGAGGTGGTGCCGGTGGCACCACCGGTCTTCGTGGCCGAGGTCAGGGTGTGGGGCTTGTTCTGACCGTTGCCGTCGTAGGTGTAGGTGGTGGTGATGTCGGTGCCGCCGGCCAGGCCGCGCTCGATCTGCTTGGTCCGGTTGCCGATCAGGTCGATCTGCCAGCTGGTCCAGTAGGCGCTGCCGCTGCCGGCGCTGTTGCCGACCATGGACCTGTTGGTGGTGGTCGGCGTGGCGGCGCAGGCGTCCGTGGCCGTCCAGGCTTCGGTGAGCCGGGCCAGGCCGTCGTAGCCAAAGCACTGGGTCTCGGCCGGGGTGGTGGCCCCGTACCGCTTGCTGATCTTGCGGAGCAGCTTGCCGGCCGGGTCGTACTGGTACTCCTGCTCGTCCACGGTCGACGGGGTCGCCGTGGACCGGGTGATCAGCTGCTTGGTGAGCTTGGCGTTGTGCGTGTCGTAGGTGTTGGTGACGTAGGCGACGTTCGTGCCCGACCCGATGGTCTGCTGGTTGACCCGGCCCCACGCGTCGTAGGTGACGCCGTTGTTGTAGCCGGCCAGGCCACCGAGCGTGGTCGGCAGGTCCAGCACACCGGAGTAGCCGTGCAGCACCGTCTCCGCGGGCAGGCTGCCCTTGGCCGGGTACGTGTCGGTCAACGGCAGACCCAGCACCGAGGTGTACGACTTCCCGAAGAAGTACGACCCCGCCAGGGATCCCTCGCCGGCCGGGATCGTCACGGTGACGCCCAGGCTGCTGCCGAAGACGTTGAACGCCTTCTGCTGCGACGTGTACGCCTGACCACCCCGGTACGCGATCGTCGTGGTCAACTTGCCGATGGCGTTGGTGACCCCGGCGACGGCGTTGCTGTTGTCGTACACCCACGCCGCCCGCTGGTTCGCCGACGACTGGTTCGCCACCGTCGAGGCGAACTCCGCGGTCTTCCGGTTCAGCGCATCAAAGGTGTAGGACAACGTTTTGCCTCTGCCATCGGCAACCTGCTCCACGTTTCCGTTGGCGTCATAGCTCATCGCACTGCTGCCCGCGTCGGGGTCAGCCTTCGTCGTCACCTGACCCAGCAGGTTGTACGTTGAGGTCCAGACGTTGCCGTCCGCATCAGTGAGCGTGGACTGCTTGCCGTGTCCGTCGTAGCCGTACCGGCTGACCGTGGTGGTGCCGCCGGTGACGGTGAAGGTGCCGGTGAAGGTGTCCGCCGGCGTGGTCACCGTCGGCGCCGCGGTGTACTCGTGGAACTCCGTCTTACGGCCGAGCGGGTCGTTGATCGTCGTCGAGACCGTGCCGCCGGTCGGCGGCACCGCGGTGGTGCGGTCACCCCCGTACACCGTCGTCTTGGTCGAGACGGTGACGCCGTTCTTGGCCGACGCCACGATCACCGCCCGGCCCAGACCGTCGTAGGTGGTGAAGGTCTGGTTCGGCACCTGCTTGCCCAGGTCCGCCGCCGACACCGGCGCACTGACCGTCGGCGTCGTCGCGTCGTCCCACCACCCGTTGTACGACGCCCGCGTCCAGCCACGGGTGTCATAGAACGTGTCGGTGATCAACCGGCCACCCTGCGGGGTCACCGCCTGGGTCTGCCGGTTACGCAGCAGCGCGTCGTAGATGGTCACCGAGGTCTGGTAGCCGTTGGAGTTGTTCAGCTTCTGACTGGTGACCGCCGTGATGCCGGTCTTCGAGATCTGGTAGGTGAACTTGTGGTTGGCCGGGCTGCTGGTCGCCCGGTCATTCGTCCACACCGCCGCCGTCCTGCCGAGCGCGTCGTACTGCTGCCGCACCACGATGCCGTTGGCGTCGGTGGAGGTGAGGCTGCTGCCCCGCTTCGGGTTCAGCGTCGCGGAGGCCACGTGCCCCAGCGCGTTGGTCGTCGAGGTTCCCGTCAACAGCTTGACGCTGTTCATGGTGTAGCCGGTGATGGTCCGGTTGCCCTTGGCGTCGTACGCATCGGTCACCCGGCCGTACGAGTCGTACACCGACTTGGAGGTCTGCCAGGTATAGGCGCCGGAGGCGTGGTCCTTCGCCACCTGCGCCATGGTGACGTTGCCCTTGGTCGGCGCCACCGCCTGCGGGAACGTCGTGGAGAAGCTCGGGTCGTCGTAGAACTTGCGCTCCACCTTGACCACCTGGGCCGGCCGGTTCACCGTCGCGGGCGCGGTGAGCGTGTTCAGACTGCCCGGCTCCGAGGCCGGCGTGCCCTGAGTGAAACCACCGCAGGCCACGCTGACCGTCTCAGTCTGGCTGACCAGGCCGACGAGGTTCTTGCCCGCGTTCACTGGCGCGTATGCGTAGGTGGTGCACTGGTCGTAGGCCGCATTGGCCGGCACGGTGTAGGTGTAGGTGTTCTTCAGCTCACCGAAGGTGGTGCTGGCGGTGTTGGCGTCATAACTGCTCTCCGTCGCCGTGTAACGCCAGGTCGTCGAGGCGCCACTGGTGATCGCCTGCCGCGTGTAGGTCTTGATCGCTTCGACCCATTGAGCGGTCATGGCGGACAAGCCGGTGCGGGTGCGGGTGGCGGTGGCGCCGGAGACCCAGTACGAGGTGATGGTGGAGGAGTCGATCCGACCGCCTTCGCCGAGGTACTGGGTGGATTCGAGCTCCTTGCCAGCGAGTTCGCCGATGTCCTCGTGGGTGCCGCCGGCCGAGTCGGTCAGGTTGACCACGGTGGTGTTGTTGTTCCTGGACATGCCGCGGTAGTAGGCGGTCTCGGAGAGGGTGCGGCGGTCGTTGACGCCGTCACCGGCGAGGGTCTGAACCTTGGCGTAGCCGCGGAACTGTCCGTAGGTGCGGTACTTGGCCTTGACGATTTCGTTCTCGTCGTAGCGCCAGGCCGCGCCACCGAGGTACTTGTAGCTGGTCGACAGGGCGGCGGCGCCGCCGGTGGGGTCGGTGGAGGTGACCCGGGTGACGGCGTACTTGTGGAACCAGTCCTTGGTGGGGTCGGTGTACCCGTCAGGGGTCCAGTACACGGGATAGCAGGACTTGGTGTTCGCCGCAGGATCGGTGGTGACAGGGGCGGTGCACGGCACCGGAAGCTCGTAGGACGGGCTGATGACCGAGCCGGTTTCAGTGGTGATGGTGGCGAGGCGCTGCCGGTAGAAGCTCGGCAGCCCGCCGGTGGTGTCGACCCGGTTGGCCAGCTTCACCCCGGTGAACGACACCGACGGCAGGCTGATCGCCGCCGTGGACCCGCCCGCGCTGGTGTCATGGCCCGTGCGGGTGACCGAGGTCAGCCACAGCGTCGGCGAGGTGCCGTCCCCGGTGGCCGGCATCGTCTGGGTCAGCGCGTAGGAGTCGATCTTCTCGTACGCCGACGAGGCGGTGTTGTACTGCTGCGTCTCGATGGAGCTGAGCCGGACGGTGGAGAAGAACGACGGGCTCCAGTTGTCGCAGTCGACGCCGGAGTTGCAGATCAGGTCGAACGGCACATCCGGCCAGTTCGCCTTGTTGGTGGAGTTCAACGGCTGACACGTCCCGGACAGGCAACGGTCACCGGTGTTGAACACCACCCGGTTCGGCACCGTGCCGAACGCTCCGCCGTCGGTGAACCCGTAGTCGATCCGGGTCAGCCAACTGTCCCGAACGTAGGACACGTCGGTGGCACCCTTGTTACGCCCGTAGTAGTTGGTGGCCTGGTCGTAGTAATACGCCATCGCATTGCCGTGCACGTCGGTGACGTAGTCCAGGTTCCACCGGTGAGCCATGGTGCACACCGACGAGGAGAACCCTGCGGAGTTGTAGCACGGGTCTCCGGAGTGCGGGGAGTAAACCGGCCCGCGGTCGACCGACTTCGTCTCTGCCTTACCCGCCGCCCAACCCGGCAGCCGGTTGCGGCCGAACTCGTAGCTCGTGCCGTCGCGCAGCGTCACCCGCCAGTAGTCCGTGTTGTAGGTGCCGCTGCCGTTGTTCGAGTTCGTCACGTGGGTGACGACCTCACCGTTGTCCGACTCCGGCTTCCACACCTTCTTCGTCGCATCCCACACGAGAGACGAGGACGATCCGTTCAGAGACAGCGTCAGAACCGGCCCGTCGTAGCAACGGTCGGACGTCTTCACCGGCGACGCGCTGCCACCCGGGTCGTCCATGCACGAGGCGAAACTCTGCTCGATGTACGAACGCGGCGTCGACCAGCCGTCACCCACCCACGACGCCTGCGCGTTGGTCGACGCGGTCTGCCCGTCGACACTGCTCGAGTCGTACGAGAGCGCCACGGTGGGCACCAGGTCCGACGCGGCCGGCGGCACCGAGATGGGGTACGAGTACGAGAAGGAGCCGGTGCTTCCGCCGCCGGTCCAGGACCCGGAGGGCTTCAGGTCGGTGGCTGCGTACGTGCCGCCCTTGCCGCCGTCCTCCCCCGTCGTGGCCATCGCCGCGAGCACGGTCGTCATGCTGCCCGCAGCGGTCTGCATCCCAGCACCGGAGGAGGTCAACGGCACTTCCGCCGAGACCGACCTCGCCGCCGCGTCATTCGTCGACGGCAGCGGTGTCGCCGTCCGACACGCGGCCAGCCCAGGAGTGGTCAGCGCACACGCCGGCAACTGCACCAGCCGCAACCGCGAGCCGTAGTTGCCGCCGTACGCCTCCGCGAACCCCGCGTAGTCCACGCCCACCCGGACCGCACCGGAGGCCACGTCCGGGCTGACGGAGAGCAGCACACCGTCCACCCCGGCCGCCTGCGCCGCCTTGCGATCGGCGACCTTCACGTCCAGGCTCCGCGGGCCAGCCGCCCGACCGGCCTTCGCCGCCACCGGCTGCGCCCACACCGGCGTCCCCGCCGCCCGCACCTTGCCCGGCGCCGCAACCCGCGCTCCCGCCGAGGAGAGGTCGACCCGCGCGGACGCGGCCTTCGGCCAGGACACCCGGGTCGGCTTGAAGTTCGACTTGGCGTCGTCCGGCGGCGTGACGAACTTGGTCGGCAACGGCTTCACACCCTTGACCGACCGACCCGGCGACGTCGCCGGGGCCTTCGCCAGCTCTCCACCCTTGGGTTTCGCCGACACCGGCGATCCCGACAACAAACTCGTCACCAGTGATGTCGCCGCGATCATCGCGACCACATACCTGGGACGAGTCAGGCGTATGCCCCCGTGCCCGACCATACGGACCTCACCTCTGCGAGAAGAGACAGGAGCCACGCAGAGTGTCCAGTCGCGCACCCCCGTGGCGCGATCAATGTGTCATGTCATCGGTCATCGATGGTAACGAAATAATAACGATAGACGCCCATCGCAGCCCCAAATCCATCGCAGTGAGTGCGAAAGGGACAACGTCGTGTGACCGAAGACGTTCCCCGGACACCGCGCCGGCTGATTCACTGTGGCCGCTCAACCGGACGCGCGACGCGCGTCCGTCGGACTTGCACACGGGGGAGTCAGTTCTTCATGTCATCCAGACGGAGTCCACAAGGGACACGGTCAGTCGCGGCCGGGACGGCGGTCGGCCTCGCCGTCGCGTCCACGGCATTCACCCTGGTGGCGGGGCCGGTCGCCGCCGCGCCGGCGAAGCCGGCCCCGAAGCCGGCCGACGGCGCGCTCAGCGTCGACCAGGCCATGGCCCAGGCGAAGCGCACCGGCAAACCGGTCGAGGCGACCGCGGCCGGCACCTCGACCTCGACCTTCACCGCCCGCCCCGACGGCACGATCGAGCTGACCCAGTCCGCCGTGCCGACCCGCACCCGGGTCGACGGCCGCTGGAAAGACCTCGACCCGACCCTGGTGCGGCAAGCCGACGGCAGCATCACCGCCGCCGTCACCACCAACCCGATCCGCGTCTCCGCCGGCGGCACCGGCCCCTTGGCCGAGATGACCAGCGGTGATCGAGCCCTCTCCGTCACCGCACCACTGGCCCTACCCGCGCCGACCCTCGACGGGCCCACCGCCACCTACGCCGAGGTGCTACCCGGCGTCGACCTCACCGTCCGGGTCACCGGCGAAGGCGCCTTCTCCCATGTCTTCGTGGTCAAGAACCGCACCGCCGCCGCCAACCCGAAACTCGCCGCCCTCGACCTGACCACCAGCACCAAGGGCGTCACCCTCGCCGCCGACACCGCCGGCAACATCACCGGCCGCGACCGCGCCGGCAAGACGGTGCTCACCGCTCCCTCCCCCGCCATGTGGGACTCCACCGCCGGTGCCGGCACCCAGAGCGCGCCGGCCGAGCGACACGCCACCTCCGGCCCGGACGCCCCCGGCGAGGGCGCGAAGACCGCCGCCATCGGCGTAAAGGTGGCCCCCGGCAAGCTGCGCCTGACCCCGAGTCGGGCGATGCTCGCCGATGCGAAGACCGCCTACCCGGTCTTCATCGACCCGACGTTCACCTGGACGCCGGTCGGGCCGAAGATGTCCGGCTGGGCCAGCATCTCCTACCAGCACCAGTCGACCAACTACTGGAAGAACACCCCCGACCTCATCGGCCGGATGCAGGTCGGCAACTCCGGCAGCCAACGCTCCAACACTCTGATCAACTTCCCGGTCCCCCACAGCACCCTGACCGGAGCGACGATCAACTCGGCCACCTTCAAGATCACCAACACGAAGTCCTGGAGCTGCACCGACAAGACGGTCAACGTCTACGCCCCCGGCACGACGCTCAGCTCCGGCAACGCCACCTGGAACTACTGGGAGTCACAGAGCAAGGGCCCGCTGGCCGCCTCCAAGAGCTTCGCCCACGGCTACAGCGGCTGCGACGCCGCCGGCGTCTCCTTCGACATCAGCAGCCAGATCAGGACCGACGTCACCAACAAGAAGCCCACCCGCACCCTCTGGATGGTCGCCGCCAACGAGGCCAGCGACACCCAGAGCTGGAAGGAGTTCCTCGAAACCAGCCCCACCCTGACCATCCAGTACAACCACAAGCCCAACACCCCGACGGGAATGACCACCTCACCGAAAACTGCCTGCACCGCCACCACCCCGACCGTGGTGGGCGACGGGTCGGTCTCCCTTTACGCCCCGGTCTCCGACCGCAACGGCGGGACCCTCGGCGTCGCCTTCAAGCTCTGGAAGACCACCGACACCACGCAGACGGCCCTCGCCTCGTCCAACCCGAGCCTGCTCACGTACTCCTCCGGCTCGACCGCCGTGCTCGTCGTCCCGGTGACCACCCTGCGCACGGCGGCGGCCGGCGCCATCACCAACTTCTCCTGGAAGGTCCAGGCCACCGACTTCGGCGCCACCAGCGACTGGTCGGCCACCTGCACCTTCAAATTCGACCCCACCCGCGCGGGTGCCCCCAACGTCGGCCAGCCGCAGACGCAGCCGGTCATCGGTAAGCCGGTCTCCTTCGCCGTGACGCCACCCGACACCGGCTCCACGCCGAGCAGCTACGTCTACCAGCTCAACGGCCTGCCGCCGTCGACCGTCACCGCCACCTCCGGCAACGCCACCATCACGCTGACCCCACCCCGCTTCACCAACACGCTCACGGTCACGAGCCTGTCCACGGGCGGGAACGCCGGTGAATCGGCGAGCGTCACCTTCAACGCCGAGCCGGCGGCTGTCGCCACGGACGGTGACCTGACCGGCGACGACACCACGGACCTGCTCACCGTCGGCGGCGTCAACGGCATCCCGGCCGGAGTGTGGCTCGCGACCGGCATGAACAGCGGTGCCGTCCGGACCGCGATGACCAACGTCGGCGCCCTCGGCAACGGGACCTCCGGCACCAACTCCCCCACCGACTTCAACGGGGCGCAGGTCGTGGCGGGCAGGTTCTTCGGCTCGGGCCTGCAGGACGTGCTCGTCTACTACCCGGGTGGCGTGAACCCCGGTGCCGCCGGCATCCTGCGGGGCAACGGGGACGGCTCGGTCATCCAGTCGCAGCTCAGCGGAAACCAGCAGAGCGTGATGCGCGAGCAGCTCCTCGACGGGACGGGCAACCAGCCGCTCCAACTCGCCAACGCCGGTGACTCCCGGCGGCTCGGGTCCGTCTACCCGGACCTCATCGGCGTCAGCGGGGACCCGGCCAACGGTTTCCACCTGACCTACTACCCGAACCTGGGTATGACCGGCGGTTACATCGGCACCTTCGACCTCTCTGCGGCGACGCCGACGGGCGGAGCCGACTGGAACAACTGGACCATCGCCACCACCCAACTCGCCGGCGGGACCGCGATGTTCCTCTGGAACCGCACCACCGGCGCGCTGCACCTGTGGACGAACCTCACCGTCAACCCGGACACCGCTCAGCTCACCTACACGCCGTACACGGTGTCCAGCAACTGGAACGCGGGCGCGGCCCTCACCCTGCGCGCGGGTGACATCAACAGCGACGGTACGCCGGACCTCTGGACCATCGGGACCGCCGGCGCGACCCGGGCCCACCTCGTCGACCTGTCGCCAACGCCCACCATCACGGCCCAACAGCCGCAGACCCTGTCCACCGCCACCCACACGTACCCGCTCAACGAGGGGGTGGGCGGTGCGACGGTGACCACCGTGGCCGACACCACGGGCACCAAGCCCCTGACCGCCGCCGGGAACGTCCGGTGGCACGAGGGCGACCTGTTCGACCCGTCCATCCGCATGAACACCGATGCCGGCGCCACCGTGGGTGACGCCACCGGGACCGGTTACCTCGCCAGCAGCGGAACTCTCGTCGACACGACGAAGTCCTTCAGCCTGTCGGTGTGGGCGAAGCCCACGGCCGCCGGCGGCATCATCCTGTCCGAGGACGGGAGCCGCTCCGCCCGGTTCATCCTCTGGCAGGAGGACACCGACAAGACGTGGCGGTTCGGCATGGCCCGGTCGGACGGGCCCGGTTGGGCGTACGACCAGGCGGTCAGCTCGACGCCGGTGCAGCTCGGGGTCTGGAGTCACCTGGTGGCGGTCTACAACGCCTCCACCGCCACCATGGCCCTGTACGTCAACGACGTCCTCGCCGGCACGGCCTCGCACGCCGCGGCGGTGGCGTGGCCCACGACGGGCAACTTCGTGGTCGGTCGCTACCTCTACAACAGCGCACCGAGTTCGTACTACAAGGGCCAGATCAGCAACGTCCAGATCTGGAACCGCAGCCTGGACCCGGCCGAGGCGACGGCGCCCGGCAACTACTCCCAGCAGAGACCGGCGCCGAACCTGCGCGACGTGACCGGCGACGGTCGTACCGACATGCTCATCACCCAGGCCAACGGCGACGTCGTCCTGCGTCGTGGCACCAACCTCGACGGCGTCGGGACGTTCGACACCGGCATCGTGGTCTGCGGTGGCTGCTGGCGGTACGACTCGTTCACCCTGGCCGACGCCAACAACGACGGCAAGATCGACCTGTTCATGCGGTACACGAGCACGGGCGACATGTACGTCTACCCGAACACCGTGGGCACCGGCGATCCGGTGTGGGGAAACCGGGTCCTGGTCTGCGGCGGATGCGACAACTTCACGCTGGCGGACCTGGACGACGTCACCCGGGACGGCAAGACCGACCTCTTCGTCCGCGAGACCAGCACCGGCAACATGTACCTCTATCCCGGCAACGGGACGGGTGGTGCCATCACCTGGGGCAGCCGGTTCCTGCTCTGCGGGTTGTGCACCGGCTTCGACATCGCGAGCGTCGAGGACGTGAACAACGACGGCAAGGTCGACCTGTTCGTGCGTCAGGCCAGCACCGGGGACATGTACGTCTACCCGAACACCGCGACCTCCGGGAACCCGGTGTGGGGACCCCGGGTGCTGGTCTGCGGGCTGTGCCGGGACTTCGGCGTGGCGAGCCTGGGCGACGTGACCAACGACGGGAAGACCGACCTGGTGGTCCGCCGCAACAGCGCGGGCACGATGATCCTCTACCCGGGCACGGCCCCGGTGGGCTCGATCGCCTGGGGAAGTCCCTCGTTCCTGTAGCCGGCAAGCGCTGTCCGGGCAGCTCGTACCTGAGCTGCCCGGACAGTCCGACGCGTCCGCCTCATCGGCACGCGGGCTGGACGGCGTACAACCCGATCTTTCGATCGGTACCGGGAAGGGCCGGTCGTGGCGCGCGCCGGTCGTCGGTCAGACCAGGCCCGCGTCCCGCAGCAGTTTCCAGAGCCCGGCGCCGTCCGGCGCGGAGAGCCACTTCTGCCCCACCGGTCCCGCCGACGGGCGGTCCTCGGGGGTGGGCAGGCTACCCGCCAGCACCGACTGGGTCGGCGAGAGCCGGCGGATCGCCACCCCGGCGACGTTCTCCGGGTGGGCGGCGGCGAACTCGCGGTAGATCTCCGGGTCGTGCTGCCCGTCGTCGCCGATCAGCAGCCAGCGGACGTCGGGGAACTCCTTGGCCAGGCGGGCGAGGGTGGCCCGCTTGTGCTCCCGGCCGCTGCGGAACCAGCGGTCGGCGGTCGGTCCCCAGTCGGTGAGCAGCAGCGGCCCCGCCGGGTAGAGGTGCCGGGACAGGAACCGGGTCAGCGTCGGCGCGACGTTCCACGCCCCGGTGGAGAGGTAGAAGACCGGTGCGCCGGGGTGCGCCGTGGCCAGCCGCTCGTAGAGCACCGCCATCCCGGGCACCGCGGCCCGGGCGTGCTCGTCGAGGACGAAGGTGTTCCAGGCGGCCAGCAGGGGGCGGGGCAGCGCGGTCACCATGACGGTGTCGTCGATGTCGGAGAGGACGCCGAAGCGGACCTCCGGGTCGAGGATCCGCACCAGCGCCTCCGCCGGCTCGGCGTCGGGCACGCTGAGGCGTACCGAGGCCCACCCGGGGGTGAAGTCGGCCTCGATCACGGTGTCGACGAAGCCGCTGCGGTCGGCGCGCGCCTCGTGCCGGACGCCACCGGCCTCGATGGTCACGGTGACGTGCTTGGCGGGCAGGGTGGTGAAGCTCCGCCAGCCGCGGACCTTGTCCAGTCGGCCCCGCTGGCGGGTGTCCGGCCGGCCGAGCAGCACCCGGCACAGCACCCGCGCCCAGCCGGGCGCGCCGTAGCCGGCGTAGGCGACGATGTTCATCTGCCAGCCGGTGCGCCGTAGCCGGCGTTCCACCAGCTGGTGCACGGCGTCCTCGATCCGTGCGGCCCGGTGCAGGTTGGGGATGGCCAGCTGGCCGGCGGGAGTGGGTGGCACGCTGCAACCCTGCCACACGTGGGCGGAAGCGGCCAGGCGAGCGGGGGCCGGCTGCGCGGATCCGCTCCGGAGGCCCCGGCGACCGTGACAGACTCCGGTCGGGACGACGACGGGGGCGTTGGTCGTGTCGACACCTGGGCAGCAGCACCGCGCGGCGCGTCCGCGACTCGACCGGCCGGCGTTCGTCGCGCTGCTGCTCGGGCTGGCCGCGGTGGCCTACCGGCTGGTCCTGACCGCGCTGACCGTCCCGCCGTCGAACAGCGACGAGGCCACCTTCGGCCTGGCCGCGCTGCACATCGCGGCCGGCCGGGAGCACCCGGTCTTCCTCTACGGCCAGCACTACATGGGGATGATCGAGTCGTACCTGGCCGCGCCGCTGGTGGCGTTGGTCGGACCGAGCTGGCCGGTGCTGCGGCTACCGCTGGTCGCCCTGTACGCGATCTTCCTCTGGTTGGCGTACCGGCTGACCCGCCGGCTCTTCTCCCCCTGGTTCGCCGTCGGAGTCGTCGGCCTGTTGGCGCTCGGCACCGAGCGGGTGGTGCGCGACCAGTTGACCGTGGTGGGCGGGCGGCCGGAGGTGAAACCGGCGGTGCTGGCGATGCTGCTGATCGCGGTGGGGCTCGCCGAGGGCCGGGTGCGCCGACGGCGGGCCGCCGTCGGCCTGGCCGGGCTGCTGGCCGGGCTGGCGCTCTGGTCGGACTGGTTGATCCTGCCGTACCTGGCGGCGGCGGGCCTGCTGCTGCTCTACGCGGCCCGCCGGGAGCTGCTCGGCTGGTCGGGCGCGCTGCTGGTGGCCGGCTTCGCGGTGGGCGTGGGGCCGATGGTGCGGGACAACCTGATCGCCCCGCCGGGAAAGGACTCGTGGTCGGTGTTCCGCGAGGTCAGCGCCACCGACGGCCCGCCGCCGCCCTGGTCGGAGCGGCTCGGCGGCGGGCTGCTGGAGGGGGTGCCGCTGGCCTCCGGTCTCTGCCCGGTAACCGGCTGCGCCCGCTGGCAGGAGTGGTTCGGGCTGCTCTACCCCGTCCTGCTGGTGGTCGCGGCCGCGCTGGCGCTGGTCGCCTACCGGCGCGGCGCGGGAGCGCCGACCGGCGTCCGGGTCCGGCCGGTCGCGCAACTGGCCCTGGTCGCCGGCGCGGCCCTGACCCTGCTGGCGTACGTCCGCAGCCCGCTCACCGTCACCGACCCGCTGGGCAACGCCCGCTACCTGTCGGTGCTGCAGATCTCGCTGCCGGCGGTGCTCTGGCCGCTGTGGGTGGCGGCGGTCGCCTGCTGGCGGGGCACGGTGGGCGTGGCGGGACGGCTGGCCGGGGCGGCCGCCACCGCCGTGCTGGCCGGGCTGGTGGCCACCTCGGTCGTCGCGACCGGCCTCTTCGTCACGGCGCTCGACGCGCCCCGGGCCGACGAGCGGCAGGCCCGGGAGTTGGCCGACGCGGTCCGCGGCACCGGCCTGCGCGAGGTGTACGGGGACTACTGGACCTGCAACCGGCTGACCTTCAACACCGGCGAGGAGGTGGTCTGCGCGGTGCTCGACGGCGGCCTGCGTCCCGGTCAGAACCGGTACCGCCCGTACTGGCGGCAGGTGGGCGGGGCCGAGCGCCCCGGGTACGTGCTGCCGGTCGGCTCCGGGGCGGAGCGGCGGCTGCGCCGGCTGCTCGGCGACGGGGCCGACGCCGCCATCCTGGTCGAGGTCGCCGGGTACGACGAGGTCGCCGGGTATCGCGTGTACCACCCGCCGACCGCCGTGCGGCCGTGGCGCTGACGACGGCCCGTACGCTTTCCGGGTGCTGATCCTGCTGCCGCCCTCCGAGGGCAAGGCCGACGCCGGGACCGGCCGGCGACTCGACCTGTCCCGGCTCTCCCTGCCCGAGCTGACCGCGGCCCGGGAGGAGGTGCTGGGCGCGCTGACGGTGCTCAGCGCCGGCGACGAGGAGACCGCGCTGGCGGCGCTGGGACTCAGCGGCGGCCAGCGGGGCGAGCTGACCCGCAACGCCCGGCTGGCCCGGGCCGCCACCGCGCCGGCCGGTCAGATCTACACGGGGGTGCTCTACGAGGCGCTCGACCTGGCCACCCTGCCGGCGCCGGCGCAGCGGGCGGCGCGCCGGTCGGTGCTGATCAGCTCCGGGCTCTGGGGCGCGGTGCGGCTCGCCGACCGGATCCCGCCGTACCGCTGCCCGATCGGCGCGAAGCTGCCCGGGGTGGGCGCGCTGTCGGCGTACTGGCGGCGGGTGCTGGCGCCGGTGCTGGAGGCGGCCGCGGGTGAAGGGCCGGTGCTGGACCTGCGCTCCGGCGCGTACGCCGCGATCTGGACGCCGCGTGGCGCGGCGGCCGGCCGCACGGTGACGGTGCGGGTGCTGCACGAACGCCGGGTCGACGGCCGGCCGGTGCGGACGGTGGTGAGCCACTTCAACAAGGCCACCAAGGGCCGCCTGGTCCGGGACCTGCTGGTGGCCGGCGCCCGGCCGCGCACCGCCGCCGGGCTGGTCTCCGCGCTGCGCGACCTGAAGTACACCGTCGAGGAGCAGCCGACGGCCGCCGGGCGGCCCCGGCAGCTCGACGTGGTGGTCACCGAGCTGTAGGCCAGCCGCAAGATTTCCTCAAGGCTGGACCGGATCGGTGGAACCGGGCCGCTCGGCGGGTCACGGTTAGGGGACCCCGACGCCGACAAGGAGCGGTCCGATGGCCCCCGAACCCACCCTGCTCGACCGGCCCCGCTTGCCGTCGCCCCCACCGCCGTTGGACTGGCTGACCCTCGCCGACGCGTTCGAGGTGGCCTGCCTGGTCCGTTGCACGCCCCCGCCGGCGGTCGCCGCGCGCGCCCCGGTCGGGCCGTACCGGCCGGTGGCGGAGTTCAACCGGGAGGACGCCGCGCTGCGGATGCGGCAGCTGCTGACCCGGCTGGACGTGCCGGTGGAGCACGAGGTGACCGGTGGCGGCCTGCGCCGCCGGTACGAGCTGCACCGGCTGCACGTGCCCCGGGAGCACCGGGCGACGTACGTGGCGCTGAGCGAGAGGGGCTGGCGGCAGGGGCGCCGGGAGCTGCTCGGCGGCCCGGTGGGCGCGTCGACCGCCCGGGCGCTGTGGCGGTCCCGGCTGGCCGCGGCGGCCTGGCGGTCCGCGCTGCTGGCCGGCGGGCGACACGTACGCCGGCACATCCTGGGCATCCGGCTGACCGACCGGGAGTTGGCCGCCGTGCTCGTCCGCAGCGCCGCCCTGCTGGAGGTCCCCGCCCTGCTCCGCCCGGGGGCGGGCTGCTTCGTGGTGAGCGTGGCCGACGGCCCGGACCGTTCGAAGATCATGAAGCGGGCCGCCCTCGCCCCCGCCCGGGCACCCGCCGGGGCATGATGGGCCGATGAGGCTGACCGGGACGGTCGGTGAGTTCCACGCCGAGCACGGCTGGGGAATGAGCGACGCGCCGGCCGACCGGATGCCTGAGCTTGCGCCGGAGGCGGTGCACGGCGCACAGTGCTGCCCGTGAGCCGTTACCGGTCCGCGCCCGGCCGGCGGCGCGTCGCCGCCCCGACCGCGCTGCTGATGCTGCTGGTCGTGGCGGCCGCCGGGCTCGCCGGGTGCCGCGACGAGCCGACCGAGCCGGTGCAGCTGCGGATCGCCACCGGCAGCCCCACCGCGGTCTACCACGCCTTCGGGCAGTCCCTGGCCGCCGTCCTCAACCGTGAACTGCCGAGCGTGCGGGCCAGCGTGGTGGTCACCGCCGCCTCCGCGGAGAACGTCCGCCTGCTCCGCGCCGGCGAGGCCGAGCTCGGCTTCACCCAGGCCGACGTGCTGCCGACCGGGCCGGCCGGGGAGCCGTCGGTGCTGGCGGTGGCCCGGGTCTACGACGACCTGCTGCACCTGGTCACCACCGCCGGCGGCCCGGTCCGGACGGTCGCCGACCTGCGCGGCCGCCGGGTCTCGGTGGGCGCCGCCGGCTCCGGCACCGAGGTCACCGCGACCCGGCTGCTGGCGGTCGCCCAGCTCGGCGGCGACCGGGTACGCCAGGAACACCTCGGCCTGGACGACTCGGTGGCCGCGCTGCGCGCCGGACGGATCGACGCGTTCTTCTTCTCCGGCGGGCTGCCGGTGCGGGCGGTGGACGAGCTGGCCGGGGCCTCGGCGATCCGCGTGGTCGACCTGGGTGACTGGACGGAGCCGCTGCGCCGCAGCTACCGCGAGGTGTACGTGTCCCGGGACATCCCCCGCTCGGTGTACGACGTGGATCCGGTCACCACGGTCGCGAACCCGAACTATCTGGTCGTCCGGGCGGGGCTGCCGGAGGCGCTGATCCGGGACGTCACCCGGCTGCTGATGGAACGCCGGGCGGAGCTGGCCGCCGCCCATCCGGCGGCCGGCCGGATGAGCCCCCGCTCGGCGATCGCCACCACGCCGCTGCCCCTGCACCCGGGCGCGGCGGCCTGGTACCGCTCCGTCAAGCCCTGACCGGGTCGGCGTCCGCCGGGCCGGTCTCCGCCGCCGCGGTCCGTGGCTCGGGGGCCGGGGCGCCGGGTGGGGCGGGGAACCACAGCTCCGCGACCAGTCCGCCCGACTGTCCCGACCGCATGGTGAGCCGCCCGTCGGAGGCGTCGACCAGCACCGCGACGATGGTCAGCCCGAGTCCCGCGCCGTCGATGTTCTGCACGTCCGGGGCCCGCCAGAACCGCTCGGTGGCCTGGTCCAGCTGCCCGGGGGTCATGCCCGGTCCGGTGTCGCGCACCTCCAGGGCCGTCCCCCCGTCGGCCGGCCGCACGGTCACCGTCACCTCGCCGGCTGCCCCGCTGAACTTCACCGCGTTGTCGATCAGCGCGTCGAGGGCCTGGTCGACGGCGGTCGGCACGGTCCGGGCATACGCCGGGCCGGAGGTGACCAGGCGCAACGTGACCGACCGGTGCCGGGCCAGCGGCTGCCACGCGTCGACCCGGGAGGCGGCGACGGCCGCCGCGTCCACGGTGACCCGCTCGTTCTCCTCCCGCTCGGCCCGGGCCAGGGTGAGCAGGGCGTCGAGCACCAGCGCCAGCCGGTCGGTCTCCTCCAGGGCCAGCCGGTGCTCGGCCCGGCCGTCCGGGTCGGTGAGGCTCGGTCCCAGCTCCTCCACCCGCAGCCGCAGCGCCGTCAACGGGTTGCGGAGCTGGTGGCTGGCGTGCGCGACGAAGGCGCGCTGCCGGTCCATCACGTCGGAGACCACGTCGGCCATGTTGTTGAAGCTCGCCGCCAGGCGGCGCAGCTCGGGTGGGCCCAGCCGGTGCTGCACCCGCGCGCCGCGGTCGCCCTCGGCGATCTCATGGGTCACCGCGTCCAGCTCCGTGACCGGGCGCAGCACCCAACCGGCCAGCCCGAACGCGGTGGAGACGCAGGCCAGCACCGCGAGCAGGCCGATCCCGGCCAGCAGCAGCCACCAGGCGGTGACGGTGCGACGCACCTCGCCGACCGGGGTGGCGGTGACCACCGCGCCGAGCACCTCCCCGCCGTCGTTGATCGGCACCGCCACCACCAGCGGGCCGTCCACCCACGGCCAGACCGACTCGGGGCCGCTGGACTGCTGCCCCGACAGCGCGGTGTCCAGCGCCGCCTCGGTGGCCGGGCCGCCCCGCCACCCCGCGGAGGTGACCACCGTGCGGCGGTCCCGGTCGACCACCGCCGCGCCGATGCCGTACAGCTCGTGGTAGCTGCCCAGCTCACCGCCGAGCGGCCCGGGCACCCCGCCGCGCAGCGCCGGCCCGGCCAGCGAGGCGAACCGGGTCGCGTCGGCCAGCCGGTCCGCCCGGACCCGGTCGGTCTCCCGGGAGGCGAGGGTGGCCGCGAGCGGGGTCTCCAACGCGATCAGCACCAGCACCATCAGCAGCAGGTAGCTGATGACGAGTCGGCGGCGCACCGGCGCCCCTCACTCGCCCCGGAGCCGGTAGCCGACCCCGCGTACGGTCTCAACCAGCCGGGGATCGCCGAGCTTGCCGCGCAGCGAGCCCACGTGCACCTCGACGGTGTGCCGGTCGGCCCAGGTGGTGCCCCACACGTCGAGCAGGATCCGGTCGCGCGACACCGCCACTCCGGGCTGGCGGGCCAGGGAGAGCAGGATGTCGAACTCCTTGCGGGTCAGCGCCACCGGCCGGGCCGCGACGGTGACCGTGCGGCCGGCGACGTCGATGCGGACCGTCCCGACCTCGATCAGGTCCCGCTCCGGCACGGTGTGCGCCGCCCGCCGCAGCACCGCCTCGATCCGGGCCTGGAGCTCCACCATGGAGAACGGCTTCACCACGTAGTCGTCGGCGCCCAGCCGCAGGCCGGCCACCCGGTCCCGCTCCTCGCCCCGGGCGGTCACCGCGATGATGCCCAGCTGGCTGCTGCGCCGGCGCAGCTCACGGCAGACCTCGGTGCCGTCCCCGTCGGGCAGGGTCAGGTCGAGCAGCACCAGGTCGCAGGGGGCGGCGGAGAGGGCGGCGGCGACGGTGCCCGCGTGCTCGACCTCGTACCCGCGCCGGGTCAGCGCCGACGAGAGCGCGGCGGCCACCCGTCGGTCGTCCTCGACCAGCAGGATTCGCACCCGTACCCCCATCCGTTGCCGTGCCGACCCGCGAATGGTGGCAGAAGCGCCGGCGCGGCGGGAAGGCCGGTGGTACCGGTTCCGACCCGGTGCGGACCGTAGGCTGCCGACGTGATCTACAAGATTGTGTCGACCGGCGAGTGGGAGCAGGCCCGGGCAGCGGGACAGCTCACCGGCACGCCGATGGACCACCAGTCGGGGTTCATCCACCTCTCCGGGGCCGACCAGGTGGTGGAGACGGCGCGCCGGTTCTTCGGCGGCGTCACCGGGCTGACGCTGCTCACCGTCGACCCGGCGCGGCTCGGCGACGAGCTGCGCTGGGAGGCGTCCCGGGGCGGCGCTCTCTTCCCGCACCTCTACGG
The DNA here is from genome assembly GCF_036902725.1 of Micromonospora psammae. Taxonomy (NCBI): domain Bacteria; kingdom Bacillati; phylum Actinomycetota; class Actinomycetes; order Micromonosporales; family Micromonosporaceae; genus Micromonospora; species Micromonospora psammae. The sequence continues at coordinate 149,143 of NZ_JBAKHM010000010.1, forward strand.
TGTGCTGCCGGTGACCGCCGTGGTGGCGGCGGAGGTGCTGCCGGTGGACGTCCCGGCCGCCGACGCGGTGGCGGCGCTGCTGGCCTGAGCGGGTCGTTATGCTACGCCGAGTTCGCGCGCGCCGGGCGCGCCCCGACCCATGCGAGTTGAAGGATGACTGACACCAACGACCGGTCCCCCTCGGTCTTCGTCCACCCGACGGCCGACGTGGAGGAGGGCGCCAAGGTCGGCGACGGCACCAAGGTCTGGCACCTGGCCCACGTCCGCTCGACCGCGCAGGTCGGCGACGGCTGTGTCATCGGCCGCAACGTGTACGTCGACGCCGGCGTGACGGTCGGCGATCTGGTGAAGATCCAGAACAACGTCTCCGTCTACCAGGGCGTGACCTTGGAGGACGAGGTGTTCGTCGGCCCCTGCGCGGTCTTCACCAATGACTTCCGGCCCCGGGCCCAGAACCCCGACTGGAAGATCACCCCGACCGTGGTCCGCCGGGGTGCGTCGATCGGCGCGAACGCCACCCTGGTCTGCGGCATCGAGGTGGGCGAGTACGCCATGATCGCGGCGGGTTCCGTGGTCACCCGGGACGTCGCCCCGTACCAGCTCGTGGCGGGCAACCCGGCCCGGCCGAAGGGCTGGGTCGACGAGCGGGGCGAGGTCGTCTCGCGCGACGTGGACAACCCGCCGCAGCGGCGGAGCTGATCCCGCGACGACGAACGGCGGTGGACGGGAGCTCCCGTCCACCGCCGTTGGTGTCACCGCTCAGCGGCAGAGCCGCGCGATCTCCTCCCGGAACCGGTCCATCGGGTTCGCCTCGGCCGGCCCGAGCAGGTAGGTCTTCAGCTCCCGCCGGGCCTCGGTCATCGGGTCGTCGCCGGCCCGGGTCACCGCAACGATCTTCTCCAGCTCGCCGCAGTCCCGGGAGAGCAGGTACGCCGCCCGCGACGTCGGGTAGTCCCGGCGGAACTCGTCCTCGGAGAGGCCGCCCGGGTTGGCCACCACGTACGGTCGCTGGCTCTGCACGAAGTCCGAGACCACACTGGACACGTCGCTGATCAGCAGGTCGGTCTGGTTGAAGCAGTCGAACAGCGCCGGCGTGCGGCCGGTGACCACCAGGTGGCGGGTACCGTCCAGTGAGGTGGCGTCGGTGTCACCGCCGGCGGCGCGGATCCGCTCCACCACCCGCTGGTGCACCGCCTTGGCCTCCTTGGACCGGGTGCCGGTGAGCGGGTGCGGCTTGTAGACGAGCCGGACGGCGGGCGTGGTGGCCAGCAGCCCCGCGACGATCTTCTCCCCCATCAGCACCAGCGAGGTGTGGTACGGGTCGTCGTCGAGCCACCCCTCCCAGGTGGGGGCGTAGAGCACGGTGAACGGCCGGTCGACCGACTCCGCGCCGAAGGTGTGCACGCCGGCGAGCTGCGGCCGGCCGATCTCGGTGATGTCCGCGTCGAGCACACCCACCCCGGCGCGGGCGTACCGCTCGCGGCCGGCGAGGCCGGCGACCCAGACCTCGTCGTACACCTTGCTGTACGGGTTGACGCTGGCCTGCTTGTCGCTGTCGCCGTGTCCCACGAAGACGTGCTTCATGCCCGGCTCGCGGAGCATGTGGATGTTCGCCCCGACGTTGGCGGCGTAGAGCGCCGCGCGCACGCTGCCGAACTCGAGGTTCATGAAGTCCACCCCGGCGGGCACGCAGATCACCGGCAGCCGAGTGTCGGCGAGCTCCTTGAACGCCTCCTTGCTGCGCATCAGCACGACCGCCGGGCGCCCGAGCGCCTCGGTCGGCGCCAGCCACATGTTGGCCTGGTAGACGTCCTTGGCCGGACCGGCGAAGTAGAACGCCACCTCCGGCCGGTACGTGTCCAGCCAGGCCTGCACGGCGGGCAGCAGCGAGGGCTGCCCGGTGCCCCGGCCCCGCAGCCAGGTGATCGCGATGATCAGGCCGACCACCGCGGTCGCCAGCACGGCCACCGCCCCGGCGACGAACACCGGGATGATGTCGTCGGTCACCGCCGCCACCACCGCGGCGGGTACCAGCAGCACGTTCGTGAAGGCCAGCCGGTCGCCGGCGAGCTGGGCCGACCACTCCGGCGGCCGGGGCGCCGAACGCACCGGGCCGAGGTCGATGTTGCGGACCAGCGCGGACACCGGGTTACGCCGGTCGATCATCTTGGAGAGCGCGCCGGCGAAGATGGAGATCACCCAGACGACGGCCGGCAGGACCATGACGGCGAGGGTCTGCGGCGCGTCGAGTCGCACGGTGGCGATGACCAGCAGCACCGTCGCGAGGTCGCGAGTGAGCTGACGGTAGGCCCGCCCGAGGCCGACCTTTTCCAACAGGGTGACGGAGGGCGCCGACCACCGGTCCACGACGTACTCGCCGACGACGGCGGCGAATCCGGCGAGGGCGTACACGACCACCCCGCCGAGGGCGCCCGCGACCAGCATCACCAGGTAGAACAGCAGCAGCAGCGCACCGCGGGCAGCGACCCCCAGCCGCTGAAATAACGTGCCGAACAAGGACTGCACTCCCTACGAGATCAATGGCGGGCGGGGCCCGGCCAGGCATCGGCGTCACACCGGGCCGTCGAGGCCCGGTGAGCCGCCGGAATGACGTGATCCTCTTCCTGCCACCGGTGCGACCCGGTCTGCGAACGTGGTGCCGGCGCAGACCCCTGAATTCAGTCTGTCATCCTGGCGGCGGACTGGCCGCTGCGACCTTAACGCGAGCCGACGGGACGTCGCTGCTCGGGTATCCCATGACACTCCGGTCACAAGGCCCGTACCGACGTGGACGAACCCGCGACGGGAAATACGCCCCTGCATGGGGCGAATCGGTTGAGGCGCCGTCGCAACGCGCGACAGCACGGTCACCGGGCCAGCTGGAACCTCGATACTGTCTCCCCCGAGGAGCGGCGTCGCCGGCTCCCTGCCGCGAGGAATCTCTCTTGACGACTCTCATCGCGCTGGCCGTGGCAGTGCTGCCCGGGATGCTGCTCGGGTTCGTGGTGCCGCCGGGGCGTCACCGCTGGGCCGCGTGGGCGGCAGCCCCCGCGCTGACCCTCGGGCTCACCACGGTGGCCATGGGTTGGCTGCCCAAGCTCGGACTGCCGGAGAGCGCCTCAGCGGTCCTGGCCGCCGAGTTGGTCCTGGCCGGCGCGGCGGTCCTCGCCTGCCGTCTGGGCTCCCGGGGCCGGACGGACGGGCACGGGCAGCGGGCGGAGACGGCCCACGACCCGGGGCGGGCGTTCGAGGAAGACGCTCCTCCCGGAGCACCGCCGGCAGGACCGAAATGGACGGCGCCGGTGCTGTCGCGCCTCGGACCTCAGTCGGTCCGACGGGCGTGGGCGGACATGATCGGCCTGGCGGTGCCGGCAGTGGTGACCGTCGGCTACGGCTGGTTGCTGCTCGGTCGGCTCATCGCGCCGCCCGGCTGGGACGGCATGAACCACGGATACTTCACCCGGCGGATCCTGGACACCGGTAGCGCCACGATCGCGTCCGCCTGCAGCACCGGATCCACCGAGAGCGCGCTCAGCTGTTCCTTCTACCCACTCGCCACGAACGTCTCCTGGGCGCAGGCCGCCGAACTCTCCGGCGGACGGATCAGCACCACGATGACCGCGTGGTCGATCCTGGTCGGGCCACTCGCCCTGGTCGCCGGGGTCTACGCCGCGGTCCGCCTGTCAGGCGGCCGCCCGATCGTCGCCGCCTGCGCGGCGCTCGCCCCCACCTTCCTCGGCCCGCTCTGGTACTCCGTGTCCACCGGGCGGATCACGCAGCAGACGGGCCCCTGCATCGGCGTGGGTATCGCGGTGCTGGGCGCCCTCGCGCTGCGCGGCCCCCATCCGGTCCGGCTCGGCCTGCTCGCCGGGCTGGCCGGCGCCGGACTGGTGATGTCCCACACCTACGACGTGGTGGTCACCGCGGTGCTCACCGTCGGCCTGCTGGTGGTGATACGGCACTCGATGTCGCTCCGCGCCGTGGTCGGCGGCGCGGCCGCGGCCCTGGTCGGCGCAATCGCTGCGCTCATTCCGTTCCTCGGTCCGCTCACCAGCGCCAAGGGCGAACGCGCGTCGAACGGGCCGGCTCTGCCCGGCCAGTGGAGCGAGGCGTTCGACTACTGGGTCACCGACCCGCAACGGTACGTCCTGCTGGGCTTTCCCCCGCCGGGCGCGGCGCACCACGACGTCAGCCTGCCGACCATCCGGATCGGCCTGGCGATCACGGTCGTCTGCCTGATCGCGTCTCCCCTGTGCCTGCTCTTCCGCCAGCTGCGCTGGGCCCGGCCGTGGCTGCTGACCGGGGTCCTCTTCACGGCGGTCGGTATCTGGACCACCAGCTCCGACTCCGCCGGGGCGATGCTGCTCTCGAGCCTCTGGTACGGCGTCCGGGAACGACTGCGGTCGATGATCCTGCCGGTCTACGGCTTGCTCGCGGTCGCCGGCGCGGTGGCGATCGGACTCGCCGTGCAGTGGCTCGCCACCAGGCTGGTGGCCCGAGCACGTGCCCTGCGCGACTCGACCGCGCCAGGGGCGGTCGCCGCGTCCGTCCTGCTGCTGGTCCTCGGCGGGCTCGCCGCGGTGCCGGCGACCTGGCATCCGCTTCGGGGCGAGTTCAAGCGTCGCGCGCCCGTCGGGGCGCAGTACACCGACACGTACCGGTGGCTGGCCGCGAACACCCCGGTCGGCAAGGTCGTCGCGTACGACCGGCACCGACAGTTCATGACCTGGTCCTACGTGGATCACGGTGCGCCAGCCCTGTTCGGCGTGCCCCCGCTGCCCACCTTCGACCTCGACAACTACAAGCGCCGTTGGGCCGCGTGGCACTGGCTGGTGAACAACCCCGAGGCCCGGCCCGCCGGCTGCGAGGTCGCCCGGTTCGGCGTCGAGTACGTGGTGGTCGGGGGCGGACGCGCCATGCCCGGTGGCTGGCAGCAGCACTATTCGCAGGCGCGCCTCGACGCCACCGACCGGGTACGACTCGTCCAGCAGTTCGACAGGATCAGGATCTACCGGGTCACCGAGACGGGTCGCGCCTGCGGCACCCCGGGCGACTGAGCCGACCAGGGGCGGTGCTCCCGGTCAGCCGGTGTGCCGGAAGCAGCGCATCGCCCCGGGTGCCTTGTGCCTCGCGAACTCCTCGAAGCCGAGCTCGACCGCGGCGGAGCGGGCCTTCCGGTTACCGGAGTAGACGCAGATGGTCGTCACGTCCAGCCGCTGCACGGCCGCCGCCACCTCCGGCAGCGGCACGTCCCTCGTACCGTCGGCGAACGCACCGAGCGTCAGTCGATCCTTGACGAAGTCGGAGTTGGGGTCGTACTCCACCAGGTAGCCGTCGCGCGGCATCACGACCCGGAGCCTGCTGCTGATGATGGGCGAGATCCGCATCAGGGTGGTGGGGGCGAGCAGCAGTCCGGACGGTCGATCCAGCCCCTCCATCCAGAAGACCAGCTTCTGACGCTGCTGGGGCAGTTTCCAGATCGGATACGGCCGCACCTCGACGAAGCTCCCCGTCGACCACATCGGCACGCCGAAGAACGCGAACGACCCGACGAGAACCGCCGCGATCACCCCGCTGGCGAGCCGGCGCAGCGGCGGCACCTGGACGGTGCAGAGGATGCCGATCAGCCCGGGCAGGGCCAGGATCCAGGGCACCCGCCACAGCACCGCGGAGACGCCGCTGACCGCGCCGAGCAGCTCCAGCACACCGGGGACGAACAGGACGCTCATGGTCAGCGCGGCGCTGGCCGCGAGCAGCTGCGGAGTCCGCCGCCGGATCACCATCGGCCCGCACCAGAGGGCGAGCCCACCGATGATGCCGAGCACGCCGACCAGCAGGGTACGCCGGTAGGTCCCCTCGGCATCGAAGAACTGCGTCTCGCCGCCGGCGCTGGAGACCGACCCGAGCAGCAGGCGCGCCACCACCACCGCACCGACCGGGTAGGTCAGCGCCACCGCTGCCGCGAGCAGGGCGTCCCGCCAGCGACCCACCAGCAGCATGGCCAGCGCCGCGGCGCCCACCAGGATCGGCAGGATGATCGCGGAAGTCGAGCTGAGCCCGGTCGCGACCACGGAGAGCGCGCCGATGAGGAAGAGCTTCGCCCGGGAGCGCGACTCGAACCAGTCGGTCAGGTAGACCCACATCAGGGGGACCACCGCGGAGACGAACATGCCCTTGCCCTCGTAGAGCCGGGGCAGGTGGAAGGTGCCCAGCGCGGCGTCGTCGCCGACCACCAGGTACAGGTAGGCGATGGCGACCGTGAAGGCCAGCACCGGCCGGCGCGGCGCCCAACGGTGCACCAGTCGCCACAGGGCGAGGACCGCGAGGACGGCCAGGACGGGCAGCAGGACGTACCAGGTGGCCGCGGCGCCGTGGATGCCCAGGATCCGACCGAGCGAGCCGGCGAAGACCTCGATCGACGAGATCGGCGGCTGGGTGGTCAGCCCCGGGGCGACGCCCTCGGTGAAGAGGAAGTCCCGCACCGGGACGAGGTCGCGTTCCGCGACCCACACCGACTTTCCGACGTAGAAGACGTCGTCCCTCGAGTTGCGGGCCATGAACAGCGAGGAGACGGCGACCAGCACCGAGAGGACCAGGGCGTAGACCGCCTGCCCGGCGCTCGTGCCCCGGTACGCCGCCTCCGGCCCGACCAGCCAGGCCCGCCGGGTGAGCAGCACCGCCACGGCGGAGGCGACGAGGCCGAGAACGGCCGGCACCCCCCACGGCATCGGGCCGTCGAGTCCGGCGGTGACCGCGGCGAGGACGGCCGCGGCCAGCGTGACCCACCACCACCGCCGCGCCCGGCCCCACCCCGTCGCGCCCTGCTCGGCCGTCGTCGCCTGCTCGGCCGTGGCCCCCTCCTGGACCGCGTCCCGCTCCGGTCCCGGCGCGACGCGGGCCCGCCGGAAGGCGAGCGCCAGCCGCAGGGCCCCGAGGACGACGCAGCACACCAGCCAGATCAGGAACGTCGCCGACGGCCGCAGGGCGAACAGGAACGCCGCGTGGTACAGGACCGTGTACAGCGCGAACGCCACCACCGCGGCATCCGTGAGGAGCCGCGGGAGGGACGCGACGGCCGACCGCAGGCGATGCGTCAGCCCGGCGGGGCGTTCGGGCAGCGGATCGGTGCGCTGCTCGTTCGCCACCAGCGCGGAGTTTCCGGCTTTCGACACAGGGCTACCTTGCTCTCAGGTCCGACTGGAACAGGTCGACGGAAGCGTCCGGCCACCCGCACGACGCAAGCTGTCGCCAGCGCGTCGTCGCGCCCGGCCAGCGGACGGCCGGGAGGGACCTGCCCTCCCCGGCCGCCCCCGCGCCTCAGCGCTGGTTGTCCTCGATGACGCCGGCGACCGCGCGGTGCGCGGGCAGGATCCGCTGCCGCTCCGCGTCCAGGTCGACCCGCCCGTCGACGATGTCGAGGAAGTGGTCGAGCTGGGCGGCCAGCGGCTCGCGGTTGGAGACCAGCTCCGGCACCTCCATGATGCTCTGCTGCCGGTAGCCGCGACCGTCCGGCGTGGCGGCGTCCAGCGAGACGTGCCGGTAGATCGTCACGTCCTTGCGGATCAGGTCCGCCTCGATCAGCCGGTCCACCTCGCTGATCACCAGCGTACGGACCTTGCGCTGCCCGATCCGGCTCGCGGACACGTTGGCCAGCCCGCCGTCGCCGAAGGTCAGCACCGCCTCGGCGACGTCCTCGGCGCCCGGCAGCGAATCCGGGTGGAAGTGCCCCAGGGAGCCCCGCACCGTGGCCGGCTCCTGCCCGCCGAACACCTGGATCGCCAGGTCGACGTCGTGCACCAGCAGGTCCCAGGCGACGCCCGTCTTGATCCGGGGCGCGTACGGCGAGTGCCGGGTCACGGTCAGGTGCACCGGCCTGTGCGCCAGCGCCAGCGCGGTGAGCACGGCCGGGTTGAAGCGCTCGAGCAGGCCGCAGAGCAGCGGCAGGCGCCGCTTCTCGGCGTTGGCCACGATCTCCTCGGTCTCGCTGAGGCTGCCGCAGACCGGCTTCTCGATCAGCAGCGGCTTGTCGGCGGCGAGCACCTCCTCGGCGAGCCCGTGGTGGAACTCCGTGGGCGCGGCGATGACCACCGCGTCCACGCCGGACAGGTCGCTCAGGTCCGGCGCCCAGGCGGCGCCGTACCGGTCCGCGATCTCCCGCCCCACCGTCTCCCGCGGCTCGACCACCAGCGCCAGCCGGGCGCGGGACGACTGGGAGATCACCCGGGCGTGCAGCGAGCCCATGGCGCCGGTGCCGACCAGCGCGAAGCGCATCGGGGCGGTCATGCGCCGACCGCCTTCCGGACGGCCTCGACCACGCGCTCGACGTCGCCGTCGGCGAGGTGGTGGTGCACCGGCAGCGAAACGCACTGCCGGACCACGCGGTCGGCGACGGGCGCCGGGTCGGCGACCACGCGGGGGTGCTGTCGGTAACAGTCGTAGTCGTAGACCGTCTTCGGGTAGTAGATGCCGCAGCCCACCCCCTGCTCGGTGAGGCGGGCGATCACCTCGTCCCGGGAGACCGGGGCCTCGTCGGTGACCAGCACCGTGTACTGGTGCCAGACGTGCGAGCGGCCGGGCAGCTCGGTGGGGAGCCGCAGGCCGGGCACGTCGGCCAGGCCGGCGGAGAGCCGGGCGGCGTTGTCCTTGCGCCGCTTGACGTTCTCGCCGTAGTTCGCGAGCTGCGGGATGCCGAGCGCGGCCTGGAGGTCGGTCAGCCGGTAGTTGTGCCCGGCGACCTCGTACTGGTAGCGCTGGCGCATGCCCTGGTTGCGCAGCACCCGGAGCCGGTCGGCGAGCACCGCGTCGTTGGTCGTGATCATGCCGCCCTCACCGGTGGTGAGGTTCTTGGTGGCGTAGAGGGAGAAGGTGCCGAGACCGAAGCTGCCGGCGCCGCGCCCCTCGACGGTGGCGCCCAGCGACTGGGCGGTGTCCTCCACCAGGCCCAGGCCGTGCCGCTGCACCAGCGGGACGATGGCACCCATGTCGGCCGGCTGGCCGTACAGGTGCACCGGCATGACCACCTTGGTGCGCGGGCCGATGGCGGCGGCGAGCGCGTCCGGGTCGAGGCAGAAGTCGTCCTCGCGGATGTCGGCGAACCGGGCGGTCGCGCCGGCCTCCAGGATCGCGTTCAGCGTCGCGACGAAGGTGAAGGGGCTGGTGATGACCTCGTCGCCGGGCTGCAGGTCGAGCACCTCGAGCGCCGCGACCAGGGCGGTCGTGCCGTTGTTGACCGCCACCGCGTGGTCCACCCCGACCGTGTCGGCGAACTCGCGCTCCAGCCGGGCGACCATCGGGCCCTGGGCCAGCACGCCGGAGCGGATCACCTCGACCGCGAGCTGTTCGGCCGCCTCGTCCAGCTTGACGACGGAAATGGGGATCACAGCGTCTCTCCTCGGGGGTCGGTGGCAGCGGGGCAGACGTTAACAGCGGCGGACGCGGGGGTGTGAAAAGGTCGCCGCTCGGGGTGTCCGGCGCGGGCGCGCCGGGGTACGTACGGGCGCGGGGCCTCGGCTAGTGTAGTGCCTTGCTCTGTCAAGCCCATCCCCTGCATCAGATGAAACGCGACGCGGAGGCAGGTAACCCGTGGTAGATACGGCGGCCCGCGAGGGCGTCGACAGGACCTCCGGTTCCGACCCGGCGCCCACCCCGGCCTCCGGGACCCGCCGGTGGTTGTCCCTCGGCGTCCGGGTGGTGGTCATCGTGGCCATCGTGGCCGGGATGACGTGGAGCGTGGTCGACCAGTGGCCGCAGGTTCGCTCGACGTGGGTCGGGCTGGCCTGGCAGTCCGTCGCGCTCTCCGTACTCGCCGCCCTGCTCGGCATGGCCGCCAACACGATGGCCTGGCGGGCCGCGGTGGACGACCTCGAACACCGGGTGTCGGTCACCGCCGCGCTGCGGATCTGCCTCGTCGGCCAGCTCGGCAAGTACATTCCGGGCAGTGTCTGGGCGTACGTGCTCCAGATCGAGCTGAGCAAGCGCGCCGGCCTGCCACGGGCCCGAGCCTTCCTCGCCTCGCTGGTCACCGTCGGGCTGGGGGTCACCGCCGCGCTCGGCCTGGGCCTGCTGAGCCTGCCCTCGCTGAGCGAGGCCGCCGGGGGCGACGACTCGACCTACGCGGCGTCGGTCCGGGTGGCGCTCTGGATCGTGGCGCTGCTCTTCCCGATCGCGCTCATCTGCGCCATCCCCCGGGTGCTGACCGCCCTCGTCCAGCTCGCGCTCCGGTTGCTCCGCCGACCGCCGTTGGAGCACCGGCTGACCTGGCCGGGCGTGCTGCGGGTGATCGGCTGGAGCGCGCTGGGCTACAGCCTGTTCGGAGTGCACCTGTGGTTGCTGGCGAACGCCCAGGCCGCGCCCGGCGCCGAGGGCCTGCTGCGCTGCGTCGGCTCGTTCGCCATCGCCATCACGGTCGGCATGTTCGCCTTCCTCTCCCCCTCCGGGCTGGGGGTGCGCGAGGCCGTGCTGGTCGCCGCGCTCGCCCCGTTCCTGCTCGACAGCGGCGGCGTCGGCGCGGCGATGGGCATCGCCCTGGCATCCCGCCTCATCTTCACGATCGCGGACGTCATCGCCGCCGGCCTCGCGGCCCTCTCCGGCATGCGCCAACTGCGTGGCAGCGGGCCGGAGGTGGTCCGGCTCGCCTCGGGCGAGTCCGTCCCGGGCTGAGCGGCGGAACGACACGACAGGGCCGGTCACGCGATGGCGTGACCGGCCCTGTGCGCGTACGGGGTCAGCGGGTGACGACGCTGGTGATCCGGGTGAACTCCCGCATCAGGTCGTAGCCGTCCCAGGTGGCGGCGAAGTTCAACGCGTCGCCGATCGGGACGATCCGGTCCACGCCGCGCCCGGCGATCGCCCGGGCGAAGGAGGTGAGCTCCTGCGGCGTGAAGCCGAAGTGGGTGACGGTCTGGTCCCGCCGGACCACCAACGGGGCGAGATCGGCCAGGGCGTCCACCCGCGACTGCGGGAAGGTGCCCACGCCGAGCCAGCGCCGCGGGATGTCGCCGGGGCCGCTCAGCTCCACGGTGGCGAGCTCGTTGCCGTCGAACCGGATCCCGGTCGCCACTCCCTCGATCGCCAGGCCGTAGGTGGCCACCCGCTTCTCCACGGCCATCGCCGCGTCAACCTCCGGGCGCTTGCCGTCGAGGACCGTGCGCAACCGGCCGAGCAGGTCGGCGCGGGCCGACTCGACCCCGGCCGGGTCGCCGACCCAGTAGACCGTCCGGGGTGAGGAGCAGGCGGCCTGGTCGAACCAGTAGGAGTCGTTGTAGAGGCCCAGCGCCGCGGCGTCCCGCTCCGCGGTGGAGGCGGCCAGCCAACCGGCGACGCTGATCACGGTGAACGACGAGCGGTCCGGGAAGGTCACGTCCCGGGCGTGCGGCGCCAGCGGGTGCCGGCGGATCTCGGTGACCGACCGGTCGCCGCCCCAGATGACGCGCAGGTCGGCGGCGGCGGAGAGCGCCGCGGTGACCGCGTCGTCCCGGCCGTAGGTGACCATCCGCTGGGTCTGCCGGATCGCCGGATGCGCGTCGGCCAGCGTGTCGTTCAGGGCGTCGAGCACCGCGTCCGCCGCCCCCGCGGAGCGGGACGAGATGCGTACGACGTTGGTGTTGCCGGCGAGCGCCGCGAGGGCCCACGAGTAGACGAAGATGGTGTCGACGTTGGCCGGCGGCACGTGGAACACCAGCCCGCGCGGGAAGCGCAGCTGGCCCGGCTCGTCAGCGACCCGGGCGAGCGCCTTGCTGATCTCGCCCCGCCGCAGGAAGAAGCCCAGCGAGGCGAGCTCGGGGTGCCGGCGGGCCACGGCGGGCCGCAGCAGCCGGCGGGCGAACGCCACGAGGAACTCCACCACCCGCTCGTCCCCGACCGCGAGGGGCCCGTCGGTGGGGTCGGCCCGCAGGGCGGCGACCAGGTCGTCGACGGCGATGGCGCCGCCGGCCGGGAAACGTTCGATGGCCTTGCTCATGCCGCCTCCGCGAAGGTGTCGCTGCAACCGCGCGCCTCGGCGCGCGGCAGCCGGCCGAGGATGGAGAACCGCTTGCCCGGCCAGACGCCGTCGTCGACGCCGTGCACGACGCCACGGTCCTCGGTGAGCAGCAGGTGCCCGGGGTACGACCGGGGCAGCGTGCTGATCACCTGCACCACGCCCGGGGTGCCGACCGGCACCTCCTCCCAGGTACGCGGGTCGCGGATGATGATGTCGGAGAAGTCGGGGCAGTAGAGCCCGCCGCCGTCCGGGCCCTCCAGGAAGGTCAGCCCGATCTGCTCGACCATCCCGTAAAAGTTGTGGATCCGGGTGAGCCCGGTGTCCTCCGTGAAGCGGCGGCGGAACTCGGCGTTGTCGACCGCGCGGTCGACCAGCTTCTTCCAGCCGCCGCTGTGGATGAGGATGCCGTTGCTCAGGTCGAGCCTGTTGTCCCGAGCGAGCTCGTAGAGATAGAGCCAGGTCATGAAGGTGAAGCCGAAGATGAGGAAGGGCTGCCCGCCGTGCTTGTCCAGGAAGGCGCGCACGGCCTCCAGGTCGGGCTGGTCGTGCTCGTCGAGCACGAAGGTGTGGTCCCGGCCGAAGTTCATCAGGCCGAGCACACCCGCGCCACGCGCGGAGAACGACTTCCGGTTCTTGAACAGGGCCCGGGTGTCGACCAGCAGCATTGGCAGCCGCTGTGGGCCGATCACCGTGCGCAGCGTCGCGGAGAGCATCTTCTGCTGCACCGACGCGGCGTCCTTGTCGAGGTAGATGCGGCTGACGTCGCCGGTGGTGCCGGACGAGGTCAGCACCTTGAACACCTCGTCCTCGGGGATGCTCTTGAGCACATGGTGCTTGAAGAGCCGCACCGGCAGCCACGGCAGGTCGGCGACGCGCTCGTAGCGGCGGCCGGGCAGGTGCCCCAGCGAGGCGAGCAGCCGGGCGTACTCCGGGCTGTTGGCCCGGTGGTGCTCGGTCAGCTCCACCAGCTCGGGCAGCAGGCGGGACTCCCGTTCGGCCTGGTCGAGGGTGAAGAGGGTCATACCAGCGCCTCCAGGGAGCGGTAATCGATCTTGCCGTTGGGCAACTGCGGCAACCGCTCGACGGCACGGACGTCGAAGCCGGACCGGTGCAGCTTGAGCCGCTCCGCCAGCCGGCCGGCCAGCGCCCGGCCGCCCTCGTCGTCGATCCCCTCGGCGAAGAGCACGACCTTGTCCGGACCGGAGACCGCGACGACGGGCCCCTGGTCGCGGACCATCTCCTCGATGTCGTGCAGGTTGACCCGGATGCCGAAGACCTTGCCGAAGCGCTTGAGCCGGCCGCGCAGCCAGACGAAACCGTCCTCGTCGAGCTGGCCGAGGTCACCGGTGCGCAGCACGCCGCCCTGGTCGTCGCCGCGGCTCAGGTCCGCCGCGCTCTCGGCGTAGCCCATCATCACGTTCGGGCCGCGGTAGACCAGCTCGCCGACCACGCCGGGCCGATCGGTCTCCGCGCCGTCCTCGTCGAGCACGGTGAACGACCCGCCGTCCAGCGCCGGGCCGACCGAACCGACCCGCTCCGGCAGCGCGTCGGCCGGCAGCGTGCTCATCCGGGGCGCCGCCTCGGTGCAGCCCCACATCACGTGGAACCGGCCGCCGACGGCGGCGATCTTCTCGTGGAAGGCGAGGATCATCTCGTCGCGCAGCTTGCCGCCGGCCTGGGTCAGGGTCCGCAGGGACGGGTACTTCGCCGGGCTCCACCGGATGCGGTGCAGCATCTCGTAGTTGTACGGCACCCCGGCCAGCGAGGTGGCGCCGTGCTCCTGCACCGCCTGCCAGAACTCCCGGGCCAGCACCCCGCCGTCGACCACGAGCACGGTGGCGCCGGCGGCCAGGTGGCTGTTGAGCACGGACATGCCGAAGCTGTAGTACAGCGGCAGACTGGTGGGGGCGATCTCGTCCGGGCCGATGGCCAGCGCGGCGCCAATCGCCGTCGCGTTGGCCAGCACCGCTTCACGGGAGAGCCGGACGAACTTCGGGTCCCCGGTGGAGCCGGAGGTGGCGAGCAGGACGGCCAGGTCGGGGTGGGGCCGGTCGGCCGGGGGCGTCTCGCGCACCCAGGCCGGACCCAGCACCGGGTGGTCGACGTGGCGGTAGTCCTTCGGCCGCTCGCCGAGGGCCGCGCCGACACCGCCCTCGGCGAGGCCGACCACCGCGACCGGCTCGAACCGGCGGACGAAGTCCGCCAGCACCGCCGGGTCCAGCGCCGGGTCGAGCAGCGCCACCGGGCGCCCGCCGTCGACCGCGCCGGCGAAGCGCAGCACGGCGGCGGTGGAGAGGCCGCTGCGGGCGAAGACGACTCCGGGTGGCAGCTCGGCGTACGCGGCCGCGACCTGGTCCACCCGGGCGGTCAACTCGACTCCGGCGAGGGTGCTGCCGGTGGCGGCGTCGACCAGCCGGGCCGACGGGGCGACCAGCCTCATACGACGAGCCCTCCGTCCACGCCCAGCACCTGTCCGGTGACGTAGCGGGCGGAGTCGCTGAGCAGGAACCGGATCACCTCGGCCACCTCGGCGGGCTCCCCGAGCCGACCGAGCGGTGCCGCCGCGGCCTGCGCCGCCAACACGTCGGCCGGGAGAGCGGCCGTCAGGTCGGTGCGGATGACACCCGGGGCGACCGCGTTGACCCGGATGTGCCGGCCGCCCAGTTCCCGGGCGGCCGAGCGGGCCAGCGCGGCGACGGCGGCCTTCGACGCGGCGTACACGGACTGGCCGGCGGCGCCGTGGGTGCCCACCACGCTGGCCAGCAGCACGATGGCGCCACCGCGCCGTTCGGTGCCGTCGGCGGCCTTGCGGCGACGGGCCATCGCCCGCGCGGCACCCTGGACCGCCGCGACCGCGCCGGCCACGTTGACGTCCAGGGTGCGCCGGACATCATCGGCGCGGACCATGCCGAGCAGGCCGCTCTCCATGATCCCGGCGTTGGCGACGAGCATGTCGAGCCCGCCGTGCTCGGCGGCGACCTGCTTGACCACCGCCCCGACGGCGTCGAAGTCGGCCACGTCCAGCCCCACCCCGTGGGCTCCGAACTCCTTGGCGACCTGTTCGGCGCGGGCGGCGTCCCGACCGGTGAGCACGACGGTCGCGCCGGCGTCGGCGAGCGCCCTGGCCGTGGCCAGACCGATTCCCCGGGTACCGCCGGTCACCAGCGCCACCCGGCCGGCGAACTCACTCATCGACGCCGAGACCCCGCAGCATGTCCAGCGCGACCTTGAAGCTGCTCATGTCGATGACCTGCTCGGTCTCCA
This sequence comes from Micromonospora psammae, assembly GCF_036902725.1. Taxonomy (NCBI): domain Bacteria; kingdom Bacillati; phylum Actinomycetota; class Actinomycetes; order Micromonosporales; family Micromonosporaceae; genus Micromonospora; species Micromonospora psammae. The sequence goes on from NZ_JBAKHM010000010.1 coordinate 164,387, forward strand.
ACTGCACGTCGAACTCGTCCTCGATCGCGGCAACCAGCGTCATGTGCCCGAGCGAGTCCCACTGCTCGATGTCGCGGTACTTGAGGTTCTCGACGTCGGTGCCGTCGGGCAGTTCGAGGGCGTCGACGAAGACCGCACGAAGCCGGTCGTTGAGAGGCATGATGGTGATTCTCCGTTTTTCGTTGTCACTTGGAGTCGTCGTCGGTGCGGCGACCGGGCGGCGAGCCCCACTGCGGGGTCTCCCCACGCGCCTGCGCCTCGGCCCGCCGGGCGGCGTTCTGGGCCCGCACCCGTTCGGCCTCGGCCTTGATGTGGTCCTGGTCGTAACGCTGGAAGACCCGCGCCGGATTGCCGGACACCAGACTGTACGGCGGAACATCCTTGGTGACCACCGAGAGTGGGCTGACGGTGGCGAAGTCGCCGATGGTGACGCCCATCATGATCACGCTGTTGCCGCCGATGAAGCAGCCCTTCCCGATCCGCACCGGTTTGCGCTCGATCAGGTCGCTGCCGGAGTGGTTCTCCAGCATCATGTTCGCGAGCCAGCTCGAGTGGGTGAAGACCAGGCAGTTCAGTCCGATGCTGGTGTGCTCGCCGATCTCCAGACCGCCGCTGGCGTCCAGCACGGTGTTCTCGCCGATCCAGCAGTGCTCGCCGAGGACCAGGTTCTCCGGGCTGATGATCTTCGTGCGCTCGCGGATCCGGGTGCTCTCGGGCAACCCGAGGTGGCGGGCGCGCTCGACGTCGTTGAGGAAGCCGCCCAGGAAGTCGTTGAGGATTCCCGTGCGCAGCCGGTTGCTGCGCTCGTCGTCGGAGAACATGCTCACCGGCGCGAACCCGTCATCCGCTCGAACGCCGCAAGATGCTGGCGGGTCACCACGTCCAGGGTGAAGTGCGAGTAGACCAGGTCGCGCTGCTGCTTGGCGATCCACTCCCGCTCCTGCGGATCGTCGAGCAGGCGGATGATCGCGGCGGCCAGGTCCGTCGGGTCGTTGGGACGGGCCAGTACGAAGTTCTCCCAGTTGTGCAGCCGCACCGCCGGGAAGTTGGTCTCGGTGACCGTGCCGATGGTGGCCCGGCCGGCGGCCATCGCCTCCAGGCTGGCCGTGCCGAAGCCGCCGCCCTGCAGGTCGTGGGCCACCACGTCCGCGGCGGCGAAGTACGAGGGCACCTCGGCCGGCGGCACCGCGCCGGTGGTGATGATGGCGTCGGCGACGCCCAACTCGGCAGCCCGCTTGGCGAAGGCGTCGTAGTAGACCCGACCGATGATCATCACCTTGGTGTCCGGGTGCTTCCCCAACACCGTGGGCAGCGCCTCCACCAGGGCCATCCGGTCCCGCAGCGGGATGACGTGCCCCAGCGAGACGATCAGCGGCTGGTCGCCGACGCCGTGCCGCTCCCGCACGTCGACAGTGGCCGGCTGGTCGAACCGGGTCGGCTCGACCGCGACCGGGATGTACTCGAAGTCGTTCTCGGTGGCGCCGTAGCGCTGCTCGCAGTACGTGGCGGCCAACTCGTCCATGATCACGTAGCGCGGTCGGAACCGACGGATGATCGGCTTGACCAGGAACCGGTCCAGCGTGCGGAAGAGCGCGGCGTACTTCGGGTCCGGGCTCTCCAGCCGGGTGTGGATGGACAGCAGCACCGGAATCCGTCGGCGCCGCGCGTACCAGCCGGAGAGCCAGCTGAGGTCGAAGAACTGGCCGTGCTGGTGGATCACGTCCGGGGCGAACTGGTCGAGCAGGCGCGACACGCGGCGCAGGTTGCCCGGCCGGGCGATCGCGAAGGCCATGTCGAAGTCGATCGCGAGCCCGAGCTGCGGCATCGGCATGGCCGGCAGGCGCACGACGCGGTAACCGTCCCGCTCCTCCTCAGCCGGCGCGCCCTTGTACTCGGCGGTGAGCACGAGGACCTCGTGGCCGGCGGCCGCGTACCGGGCGGCGAGGGCGGCGGCAAGGTGCGAACTCCCGCCGGGTCGCGGCGGGAAGAAGTTGTTCACGACGGCGATCCGCACGGCTTGACTCCTGTCCGGGGGGACGGTCGGGACGGTGGGGATGGTGGAACGGGGTCGCGGACCGCCGGGACAAGAACCTACGTGTCCCGGACGGCCCGCGGGTAAACGCCGTACGACTAGACGATTTCCGTCTTGATCAGGTCGGTCATGCCATCCTCGACGGCGATGGTCGGCTCCCAGCCGAGCACCTCACGGGCCCGGGTGATGTCGGCGGCCCGGCGGCTGACCAGCACCTCGCGCGGGCTGAACTGCGGCTCCACGTCGACGCCGACGGCCTTGATCAGGATCTCGGCGAGGGTGGCGACCGAGGTGTCGATGCCCGTCCCGATGTTGACCGGCACGTTGCCCTGCTCGGACTCGAGCGCCGCGACGACCGACCGGGCGATGTCGTGGACGTGGATGAAGTCCATCGACTGCTCGCCCTTGCCGTCGATGACCGGCGGCTGACCGGTCTTCAGGCGCTTGACGAAGTGGTTGATCACCGAGGTGTAGTACGCGGTCGGCTTCTGGCCCGGGCCGTACACGTTGAAGAACCGCAGCGCGACCCAGTTCAGGCCCTTGCTGCGCTGGTAGAAGCCGAGCAGGTCCTCGCCGGCCCGCTTCGAGATGCAGTACGGGGTGAGCGGGTCCAGCCGGTCGTCCTCGTGCATCGGCAGCTTCTTGGGGTCACCGTAGACCGAGGCCGACGAGGCGAAGACCAGCCGCTTGACGCCGTGGTCGGCGGCCGCGGCGAAGACGTTGTGGTTGCCGACCATGTTGATGTCGAGCGACTCGTACGGGTCGGCCTGGCTCTTGTTGATCGAGACCGCGGCGAGGTGGATCGCGTAGTCGCAGCCCTTCATGGCGGCGTGCACGGCTCCGCCGTAGCGGACGTCCTGCTCGATCAGCTCGACGTCGCCGGTGGCCACCAGTTCGGCGACGCGGTCCCGGTCACCGCGGGTCATGTTGTCGAAGATGCGGACCTGGTAGCCCTTCTCCAACAGCAACGGCACCACGTGCAGGCCGATGAAGCCCGCGCCTCCAGTGATGAAGACGGTTTGCTTCGACATGGTGGAACTGTCCTTCCTGGGGGTTTCAGCGACGGCTGGCCGTGGTGCCGACGACGTCGATCAACGTGGCGGCGACGGTTTCGACCTGGGCCTCGGTGAGGTTGGCGTGCATGGGGATCGCCAGGTGCCGGGCGAAGAGGTCCGCGGAAACCGGGCACCGCGTGGTCTGGCCGTAGAGCGGCTGGACGTGCGACGCGTACGTGCCGAAGGTGCACTGGATCCCGCGCTGGCGCAGTTCCATGGCGACCGCCCCGCGGTCGACCCGCGGGTCCAGGGTGACCACGTAGGACTGCCAGGGATGCTCACGGTCCGGCGCCTCGTACGGAGTCGTGATCAGCTCGTGGTCCTTGAGCAGCTCGCCGTAGCGGGCCGCGGTGGCGCGCTTCGCGGCGAGCAGGTCCGGCAGCCGGTCGAGCTGGGCGATCATGATCGCCGCGGAGATGTCGGAGAGCCGGTAGTTGTAGCCCAGCTCGGTGAAGGTGGGGATCGGCAGGTGCGACAGCTCGGCCCGGGTGAGCGCCCCCTCGACGCCGTAGGTGTGCAGCTTGCGCGCATGCGCGGCGAGGTCGTCCCGGTCGGTGACGTAGGCCCCGCCCTCACCGGCGGTGATGCCCTTGCGGCCGTGGAAGCTGAAGGTGGCCACGTCGGCCAGGCTGCCGGCCGGGCGGCCCTTGTAGGTGGCACCGGCCGAGCAGGCCGCGTCCTCCACCAGGAACAGCCCGTGCTTGTCGGCGATGGCACGCAGCTCGTCGTAGTCCGCCGGCTGGCCGAACGCGTCGACCGCGATGATGCCGACGGTACGAGGCGTGATGGCCGCCTCGACGGCAGCCGGGTCGACCGTCCAGGTGTCCGGACGCACGTCGGCGAAGACCGGCTTGGCGCCCGTCCACATCACCGAGTGGCCGGTGGCGGGGAAGGTGTAGTCACCCACGATGACCTCGTCGCCCGGCTTGACCCCGAGGGTGAGCAGCGCCAGGTGCAGTGCCGAGCCGCAGTTGCTCGTGGCGAGCGCGTGCCGGGTGCCGGCGGTGGCGGCGAACCGCTCCTCGAAACGGCGGCTGGTGGGGCCGGAACCGGCGAGCCAGCCCGAGGCGAAGACCTCGGCGATGGCGGCGAGTTCGGCCTCGCCGACCGTGGGCTGACCGAGCGCGATGACCTCAGACATGTGACTCCCAGAGAGGATGGACCGGAGAAGTGTAGGCCACCGGGCCCCCTCGGGCGCGAGTTGGGCACGCCGGAAGCTTCGTTACCATCGGTCGCGGTGCCGGGCAGGGGAGATGAAATGACAAGGTTCGTGGTCGTGGGTGGCGGCATCGTCGGTCTGGCGGTGGCGCACCGGCTGATGACCGAACGTCCCGGCGACTCCGTCACGGTGCTGGAGAAGGAGCCCGGCTGGGCCGCGCACCAGACCGGGCACAACTCGGGTGTCATCCACGCCGGCGTCTACTACAAGCCGGGTAGCCTCAAGGCCACTCTCTGCAAGGCCGGCAGCGCCTCGATGGTCGAGTTCTGCGCCGAGCACGGGCTGTCGTACGACATCTGCGGCAAGCTCATCGTCGCCACCGACGAGGCCGAGCTGCCCCGGCTGCACGCCCTGCACGAGCGGGCCGCGGCCAACGGCCTGCCGGTGCGGCTGATCGGTGCGGCCGAGGCCGCCGAGCACGAGCCGCACGTGGCGGCCGTCGCCGCGCTGCACGTCGCCTCCACCGGCATCGTCGACTTCGGCGCGGTCTGCCGCAAGCTCGCCGAACTGCTCGCCGCGGGCGGGGCGGACCTGCGCACCGGCACGGAGGTGACCGCGGTCGCCAACCGACCCGAGGGGGTGGTGGTCGGCACCACCGCCGGCGAGGTGGTCGGCGACATCCTGATCAACTGCGCCGGCCTGCATGCCGACCGGATCTCCCGGCTGGCCGGGGTGCCCACCCCGGTGCGGATCGTGCCGTTCCGGGGCGAGTACTACGAGCTCGTCCCCCAGCGACGCGACCTGGTCCGCGGGCTGATCTATCCGGTGCCGGACCCGCAGTTCCCGTTCCTCGGGGTGCACCTGACCAAGATGATCGACGGCAGCGTGCACGCCGGGCCGAACGCGGTGCTGGCGACCGCCCGGGAGGGCTACTCGTGGGGCCGGGTCAGTCCGCGCGACATCTGGGACGAGCTGTCCTACCGGGGCCTGTGGGCGCTGGGCCGCCGGCACTACCGGTACGGCCTGACCGAGGTGGCCCGGTCGCTGTCGAAGAAGAAGTTCGCCGCGAGCCTGGCCCGGCTGGTGCCGGAGCTGACCCCGGCCGACATCGTCCGGGCCGGCGCCGGGGTGCGCGCCCAGGCGATCCTGCCCGACGGCGGCCTGGTCGACGACTTCCTGATCGTCGAGGCGGACCGGCAGGTGCACGTGCTCAACGCGCCCTCCCCCGCCGCGACCAGCTCGCTGGAGATCGCCCGGCACATCGTCTCGCGGCTTCCGCTGGACGCCGTCCGCTGACCACCGGCCCCGCCGGCGACCGGGTCTCCCCTGCCGGACCGACGGCTCAGGCGGGGGCGGCCGGTAGGGCCGTGTCCCGCTGCCGGGGGACGGCCGGTGCCGCGCCGAGGCCGGTCGCCACGGCCTCGACCAGCGCGTCGAGGTACGCCTCGGTCGGTGCGGTCCGGGCGATGGCGAACCGCCAGTAGAGCGGTCCGACGATCAGATCCACGGCCGCGTCGGCGTCGATGTCGGCGGGCAGTTCGCCGCGCTGCACGGCCCGGTCGACCAGTGACCCGCCGATCTCCTGCTGCTTGGCGCGGAGCAGTCGTTGCAGGGTCTGGTCGATGGTCGGGTTGCGGGCGGCCTCGGCGAGCAGGTCGGGGATGATCTGCGAGGCCAGCGGGTGGCTCAGCGCGTGCGCCACCACCTGGAACAGCAGCGTCAGGTCACCGCGCAGGCTGCCGGTGTCGAGGGCGGGCAGCTTGTTGCCGGCGGCCGCGCTCACCGTCTCCAGGACCAGGTCCAGCTTCGCGCTCCAGCGACGGTAGATGGCCGTCTTGCTGACGCCGGCCCGGCGGGCCACCGCCTCGATGGAGAGCCGGCCGTAGCCGACCGCGGCGAGTTCCTGCATCAGCGCCCGCCGGATCGCCTTGGTGATGTCGCCCCGGAGCACCGCGGCGCCGGCCGGCGTACGCCTCTTCTCGCTGGTCATCGGGGACTCTCTGCACCTGTCACGGAAGCCAGGGTAGCGCAACGACGGTACGGTTGCGTCCCGACGTGTTTTGCACTACCGTCCACGCAGCGACGGGGCGGCCGTCCGGGCCCAGCGCCCTCTAGGATTCCATCGTCGCGAGCATCCCCGACGGCACGAAAGATCGGAGCGCCCTTCCCATGGCCACCACCGCGCTGGTCGACCCTGAAACGGGCCTGACCCAGGCGCAGCTGGCCGCTCGGCACGGACTGCGGGTCGCCGGCGAGCGACCCTCTCTCGCCGAGTACAGCCGCCGACTGTGGGCCTACCGGCATTTCATCGCCGCGTACGCCAACGCCAAACTGGTCGCCTCGTACAGCAACGCCAAGCTGGGCCAGATCTGGCAGGTGCTCACCCCGCTGACCAACGCCGCGGTCTACTACCTGATCTTCGGCGTCGTGCTGGCGCAGAACAGCATGCCGAACTTCATCGCGTACCTGACCACCGGCTTGTTCATCTTCAACTTCACCCAGAGCGCGGTGCTGGCCGGCACCCAGTCGATCAGCAGCAACCTGGGGTTGATCCGGGCGCTGCACTTCCCCCGGGCCAGCCTGCCGCTGGCCGCCACCGTCACCCAGTTCCAGCAGCTGCTGGCCTCGATGGTGGTGCTGATCGGCATCGTGCTGGCCACCGGCGAGCCGATCACCTGGAAGTGGCTGATGCTGGTGCCGGCGCTGCTGCTCCAGGCGGTGTTCAACGCCGGCGTGGTGATGCTGGTGGCCCGGATGGGCTCGAAGGCCAGCGACCTGAAGCAGGTCATGCCGTTCATCCTGCGCACCTGGATGTACGGCTCCGGCGTCCTCTACAGCGTCACCCTCTTCGAGCGGCTGCCCGGCTGGGCGACCACCCTGGTCCAGTTCAACCCGCTGCTGGTCTACATCGAGCTGGCCCGGTACGCGCTGGTGGAGCAGGCGCCACTGCTCAACGAGTCGCTGACCCGGCTCTGGCTGGTCGGCGCGGCCTGGGCGCTGGTCGCCGGGATCGGCGGTTTCATCTACTTCTGGCGCGGCGAACAGGAGTACGGCCGTGGTTGATCACTGGGACACCTCGAACGACGCGACGGTCACGCTGCCCCGGATCACCGAGCGCGTCCCGACCGTGGTGGTGGACGACGCGCACATCATCTACCGGGTGCACAAGGGCGCCGCCGGGGGCAGCAGCCCGGTGGCGGCGCTGCGCCGGCTGGTCAAGCGCACCTCCGCGCCGAACGTCCGGGAGGTGCACGCGGTCAAGGGGATCTCCTTCACCGCGTACCGGGGCGAGGCGATCGGGCTGATCGGCACCAACGGCTCCGGCAAGTCCACCATCCTGCGGGCCATCGCCGGCCTGCTGCCGGTCAACCGCGGCGCGATCTACACCCAGGGGCAGCCCTCGCTGCTCGGCGTCAACGCCGCCCTGCTCAACGACCTGTCCGGGGAACGGAACGTCACCCTGGGCTGCCTGGCCATGGGCATGCACCCGGACGACGTGGCCCGACAGGCCCCAGAGATCATCGAGTTCTCCGGGATCAACGAGCGGGGCGACTTCGCCAGCCTGCCGATGCGCACGTACTCCTCCGGCATGGCGGCCCGGCTGCGGTTCTCCATCGCCGCCGCCAAGAAGCACGACGTGCTGCTGATCGACGAGGCGCTCGCCACCGGCGACAAGGGTTTCCGCAAGCGCAGCGAGGCGCGCGTCCGCGAACTGCGGGAGGGCGCCGGCACGGTGTTCCTGGTGAGCCACCAGCTCTCCTCGGTGCGGGACACCTGCGAGCGGACGATCTGGCTGGAGTCGGGCGTCCTGCGGATGGACGGGCCGACCGACGAGGTCATCCGGGCATACGAGGCGTACGCGAACAGCAAGTAGGATTCCGGCCAACGCGGGGCACGGACACGATGCCCGCGGACCGCGCCGTCCCGTTCGGACGGCGCGGTCCGCGCGTTAAGGTTCATCCCGTCGCCACGCGGGCGCCATCTTTCGTTCAGGCATTCCTGACCGTGCATCCCTGAGAGTGAGGATCGGCAATGACGCAGGACCACACCACTGCCCCGGACGCCACACCGGAGACCCCGGCCCCGTGGCGACCCTCGCGGACGGTGGCGGTGGTGCTGGCCGGCGGCACCGGGACCCGGCTCGGCCTGGGCATCCCGAAGCAGCTGCTGAAGATCGCCGGCAAGCCGATCATCGAGCACACCCTGGCCGTCTTCGACGCCGCCCCGGAGATCGACGAGATCATCGTGCTGATGGCCACCGGGCACGTCGCCGACGCCCAGCAGATCGTCGACAAGGCCGGCTTCCGCAAGGTCAGCAAGGTGATCGAGGGCGGCGACACCCGCAACGCCACCACCCGCATCGCGCTCGACGCGGTCGGCGAGGGCGACGTCAACATCCTCTTCCACGACGCGGTCCGCCCGCTGGTCAGCGCCCGGATCGTCCGCGAGTGCATCAACGCGCTCTGGACGTACGCGGCGGTCGACGTGGCGATCCCCTCGGCCGACACGATCATCCAGGTCGACGAGAACGAGTGCATCACCGACATCCCGGTGCGGGCCACGCTCCGCCGCGGCCAGACCCCGCAGGCGTTCCGGTCGGGCACCATCCGCGAGGCGTACCGGCGGGCCGAGGGCGACCCGAACTTCGCCGCCACCGACGACTGCGGCGTGGTGCTGCGCTACCTGCCCGGCACGCCGATCAAGGTGATCGACGGCTCGGACGAGAACATCAAGGTCACCCACCCGGTCGACGTGCACCTGGCGGACAAGCTCTTCCAGCTCGCCGCCGCCCAGGCGCCCCGGCTCACCGACCACCGCAGCTACACCGAGGAACTGGCCGGCCGGACGATCGTGATCTTCGGCGGCAGCTACGGCATCGGCCACGACCTGGCCGAGCTGGCCCGCCGCTACGGCGCGCAGGTCTTCCCGTTCAGCCGCTCCAGCACCGGCACCCACGTCGAGCGCGCCGGGGACGTCGAGGCGGCGCTGAAGACCGCCTTCGAGGCCACCGGCCGGATCGACCACGTGGTGGTCACCGCCGGCATCCTGGAGAAGGGCTCGCTGGCCGAGATGGACCAGGAGACCATGGACCGGGTGCTCCAGGTCAACTTCGTCGGCCCGGTCATCGCCGCCCGGCAGTCCCTGCCGTACCTCCAGCAGACCAAGGGTCAGCTGCTGCTCTACACCTCCAGCTCCTACACCCGGGGCCGGGCCCAGTACGCCCTCTACTCCTCCACCAAGGCCGCCCTGGTCAACCTGACCCAGGCGCTGGCCGACGAGTGGGCCGAGTTCGGGGTACGGGTCAACTGCATCAACCCGGAGCGCACCGCCACCCCGATGCGGACGAAGGCCTTCGGCGAGGAGCCGGAGCACACCCTGCTCGCCGCCGAGACGGTCGCCCAGTCCTCGCTCGACGTGCTGATCTCCGACCTCACCGGTCAGGTGATCGACGTGCGGCGGGCGCCGGGCGAGCCGGTCCCGGTGCCGGCGCAGCCGACGGCCGCCGGGCAGGGCCGGCTCGGCACCGGCGTCGACGCGGGCTGAGCCGGGGCGGAGACAGCGACTCATGCGTGGTGACCTGGTCAGGAAGCTGATCGCGCGGTGCCTGACCACCGGGCTGGCCGTCCTGGCGTTTCTCGTGGTGGCGCTGACCGGCGCCACCGGCTGGGGGCTGGCGCTGGCGGTCGCCGCGCTGGCCGCGGCCGCCGTCGAGCGCCGGGTCCGGCCCGGCGCCGACATCATCGCCGAGTCGGTGCTGCTCGCGGCCGGGATCCTGGTGGGGTACGCCCGCCGGCTCGACGCCGGCTTCGACCCCGCGCTGACCCTCACCGCCCTGGTGCTGCTCGGCCTGGTGCTGCTGGTCGGCCCGCTGCGCGACGCCGGCAACCTGGAGCTGCGGGCGGCGAACCTGCCGGTCCGTTCCTGGACCCCGCTGGTCGCCGCCCAGCTCGGCAACGCGCTGCTGGTGCTGCTCGGCCTGGTCGCGGTGGCCGCCGCGCTCACCCTGCCCGCCCTCGTCGCGCTGGCCGCCGCCCTGGTGGTGGCCGGCGCGTGCGGGGTGGTCGGGCTGGACCTGGCCCGCCGGCGGTTCCGTCCGCCGACCGGTGGTGGGGCGGTGGCCCGGGCGCTGCGCGCGCACCAGCCGGAGTTCCTGCTCTACTTCTCCGCCCCGCCCGGGTCGGAGTACCAGGTCACCATGTGGTTGCCGTACCTGGAGCGGATCGGCCGGCCGTTCCTGGTGCTGCTGCGGGAGCCGGAGTTCCTGCCCGCCGTCGCGGCCGCCACGAGCGCCCCGGTGGTCTACTGCCCGACGCTCAAGGCCATGGACGAGGCGCTGGTACCGAGCCTGCGGGTGGCGTTCTACGTCAACCACGGCGCGAAGAACAGCCACTGCATCCGGTTCAACCAGCTCACCCACGTGCAGCTGCACCACGGCGACAGCGACAAGGCGCCCAGCGCCAACCCGGTCTCGGCGATCTTCGACCGGATCTTCGTGGCCGGGCCCGCCGCGATCGAGCGGTACGCCCGGGCCGGCGTGGAGATCCCGGCGGAGAAGTTCGTGGTGGTCGGCCGCCCCCAGGTCGAGTCGATTGAGGTGCGTACCGCACCGGCCCGTGGCCTGGCGAACCCGACGGTGCTGTACACCCCGACCTGGACCGGGCACCACGCCGACGCCAACTACTGCTCGTTGCCGGTGGCCGAGACGCTGCTGCGTCGGCTGCTGGAGCGGGGCGCCACGGTCATCCTGCGGGCGCACCCGTACACCTCGCAGAATCCGACCTCGGCCCGGCAGCTGGCGCGGCTGACCGACCTGCTGGCGGCGGAGAAGGCGCGGACCGGGCGGCCGCACCTGTGGGGCGCGGCGGCGAGCCGTGAGCTGAGCCTGACCGAGTGCGTCAACCGTTCCGACGCGCTGGTCTCCGACGTCTCCGGGGTCATCTCCGACTACCTGTACTCGGGCAAGCCGTACGCGGTGACCGACATGGGTGTCGACGGCGACGACTTCGTGGCCCGGTTCCCCCTCGCCGGCTCCGGTTACGTGCTGCGGCGGGACATGGCCGACGTGGACGAGGTGCTGGACCGGCTGCTGGTCACCGATCCGCTGGCCTCGGCCCGGTGGGAGACCCGCCGCCGCTACCTGGGCGACTTCCCGGCCGACGCGTACGCAGAGGGCTTCCTCGACGCCGCGCGGCGGGAGCTGGACCGGGGCTGGAGCCCGCCCGCGCCGCGCACCTCGGAGGCCGTCGCACCCGCCGACGCCCCCGCCTGACCGACACCGCTCCCCGCCCCGCACCGGCCTCGGCAGGTGCGGGGCGGAGCTGTCTCCCGGGTCGGTGACGGGGCACGGGAACAGGCCGCGCGACGGTCGGCGCGGCGAAACTTCTTTACAAGTTCTCACCATTGTAAATATTTATCTTCATGAGCATACTGGCTGCCGGACGCGTGATTGACCGGCGGCGGCACCGCCACCGGCGCCCGCGCGCCGGCGACGCGGCGCGCCCCGACGCCGCTCGCCTCCCCTCCGTCCCCCGGGAGTGCGCCATGCATCCAACAGTCCGCCGGGCCGTCAGCTGGCTCGGCGCGGCGTCCCTCGCCGTCCTCGCCGCGCTCGCCGCACCGGTCGCGGCCCACGCCGCCACCCCCAACTGGCCGACGCTGGGCACCGGCACCAGCGGCGCCAACGTCGCCACCGCCCAGTTCCTGCTCCGCCACCACGGCCGGACCCTCACCGTCGACGGCTGGTACAGCTCCGGCACGGCGACGGCGGTCAGCTCCTTCCAGTCCGCCAACGGCCTCACCGCCGACGGCGTGGTCGGCCCGCTGACCTGGGCGAAGCTGGTGGTCACCCTGGACGCCGGCGCGAACAGCAACGCCGTGCGCGCCCTGCAGACCTCGCTCAACAAGTACGGTTACGGTCTCACCGTCGACGGCGTCTGGGGCGGCTCCACCACCACCGCGGTGACCGACTTCAAGTCCAGCCGTGGGCTCACCGGCGGCAGCACGGTCGGCGCGACCACCTGGCAGTGGCTGGTCGGCGGCGGCGGGGGTGGCGGCAACTACGCCCCGGTCATCGACCGCTCGGTGCTGCCCCGCAGCGAGTACGACGACCCGCACCACGACTACCCCGCCATCGACCTGCCCACGGTCACCGGCGTCACCACGTACGCGATCACCGCCGGCACGGTCGGCCACGCCGGGGGCGGGTGCGGCAACGGCATCGGCATCACCGCCGACGACGGCGCGTACTACCTGTTCTGCCACCTGTCGTCGCGCTCGGTCGCCGCCGGCGCCCGGGTCACCGCCGGCCAGGTGATCGGCTACACCGGCGCCACCGGCAACGTCACCGGCCCGCACCTGCACATCGAGATCCGGGTCAACGGCGCCAACCGCTGCCCGCAGCGGCTGCTGCTGGCGATCTACGACGGCGCCACCGTGCCGGCCCCGGCGTCGCTGCCCGCCACCGGCTGCGCCTACTGACCGTCCGGTCCACCCCGCGGCGGCGGACGGCCGGGCCGGAGCCCGATCGTCCGCCGCCGCTCACAGGTACGGGTCGAGCAGCCCCAGCACCGCCGCCGGGTCCTCCACGTGCGCGTTGTGACCGAGGCCGGGCAGCGTCACCACCGGCACCCCGTACGCGGCGAGCTGGGTCTCGCTGACCATCGGGTCGTGCTCGCCCCGGGCCAGCACCACGGGCACGTCGGTCGCCGCCAGCAGGGCCGCCAGGTCCGGGGCGCCGACAGCGAACGCGGCCGGGTCCATGGCGAGTCGCCAGCGGCCGTCCTCGACGCGCAGGCCGGCGTCGACGACCGGGTGGTCCGGGGCGAACAGTCCGGTGAGGCCGGCGACCTTCAGGTACCGCCGTGCCGCCTCGTCCCGGCCGGCGAACCAGGTCACCGGGCGCTGCGCCAGCTCGCGCGCCTTCACCAGTTCGGCCGGCGACCAGACCGCCTTGATGCCGAGGCCGACCACGGCGTCGACCGGCAGCCCGGCGTCGCGGGCGGCGAGCGCCAGGGCGACCACCCCGCCGAGGGAGTGCCCGAGGATCACCAACCGCTCGCCGGGGCGGGAGCCGTCCGCGGCCGGCCCGAGCTCTTCGGCGACCCGGCCGGCGAGCCCGGCGAAGGAGTAGCCGGACAGCGGCGGGGAGAAGCCGTGCCCGGCCAGGTCCGGTGCCAGCCAGCGCCCCGGCCAGCGGCGCTCGAGCAGCGGCGCCCCGGGCAGCCAGACGTCGCCGGTGGCGCCCATCCCGTGCAGCAGCAGGAGGTGCCGGGTACCCGTGTGGTCGGTCATGGGGCGCAGTCTCCCACCGTCGGCGCCGGCACCGCGAGACCCACGGACGGCGACGGGCGCCGGCCCCCGAGGGGAGCCGGCGCCCGTTCGCGTACGAGGTGGATCAGGCGGAGTAGCCGCGGGTGGCGATCCAGTTCGCCAGCTCGATCGTGCTCATCCAGTACTGCGGCAGGCTCGGGTCCGCCGAGTCGGCGATCTGGACGGCCCGGCCGTCGTTCTTGTAGCCGACCACGGCGATGTAGTGGCCGCCCGGGAAGGAGTGCCAACCCCCGGCGCTGTCGGTGGCGCTGCCGGCCACGTTGACCACCACGCCGCGCTTGTCGGTGATCGCGTCGACCACGTCGGCCTGGAGCCGGTCGATCTGCGCCCGGCTCGGGGTGCTGTCGAACAGCCGGGTCCGGTACGGGTCGCCCTTGACCATCCGGTTGAGCACCCGGGTGGTGTCCCGGACCGAGTTGGTGCCCACCTCGGTGGTGCCGAGCGGGCCGGCCAGCTCGTCCTGGGTGGTCTCCACGCCGGCCGCGCTGAGCGCGTTGCGCACCGCCGCCGGACCGCAGTTGTAGTAGGTGGTCTGGGCCTGGTAGTCGTACGAGAGGATCTTGGTCGACGGCGGCTTCGGTGCCGCCCTGCGGGTCAGGTCCGGGTCCGGCCTGCCCCAGGTGCGCTCGCCGGAGTTGTGGTCGGTCCTGGGGGCGGCGAGGCGGGCCTGGCCGCGGGTGGCGACCTCGTTCAGGCGCGGTGCCGCCTCGGCCACGGCGGCCGAGCTCTGCTGCGGCGCCGGAACGTGCCGTTCGTTGCCGGTCAGGGCGGCGGTCCCCGTGGCGAACACGAGGGCCGCGGCCGAACCGACGACGACCTGGTACGGCCGCTCGGTGACCAGTCGGCGCAGCTGCCGCTTCAGGTGGTGCGGGAACAACCGGGAAGTGGGATCGTGCTGCACGAAGTGGAGCTCCTTCCGACACCGCCGACCGGGTTAGCTGACGGATTCGGGCGGGAAGAACGCCCTACCACGGGCCGTGGCCCGCGGATTCACCCCACAAACAATTGGGTCCCCGGTTCGTGGTCACCCACGATTGAGCGGGTCGGCGCGGCGTCGCCTTCTGCGATCGAAAACCGCACCGGACGGGGGCGACACTACTGGCGGGGCGCCGGCCTCGCCAAGCGCTCTCACCTGCCTAAACATGACCGGGCCCACAAATTTCCCGTGCATTGAGGCACTGACGTCACTCAATGGGACGTGGGGCTTTGGCCGTATCTTTCGGGCAACAACCGGACAGCTCGGCGCCAATCTCCGGGCATACTCGCGACCGGTGTCACCACCCGTGACCCGATGACCGATTCCCGACGGAAGTGACGCAGCTCACCCGGACTTGATAACGATTTCGTCCCGTTCCGGCCGTCAACCCACCCTTGCCGGACGCCAGCGGGCCGCAGGCGCGGTCCGGGCCGCCACGGCAACCGCCCGGGGCGCGGGGACCCGGCCCGGCCGCAGCCGCTGCGCCGCCGCGTACGCCTCGGCCGCCAGCGACCGGGCCGCCTCGGCGGCCAGCTCGGCGTCCCGCCACGCCGTCCGCTCCCGCTCGGCGGCCGAGGTGTACGCGTCCCGCCGGCCGTCCCGTACCGCGCGGGCGAGCAGCACCTCCTGCTCTACCGGGTGCCGGCGGGGATCCCAGCCGTCCCGGTGGGCGAAGACGTCCCGCAGCCGCTCCACCGGCAACTCGCCCCGCCAGTGCGCCGCCACCGCGGCCTGGTGCAGCCAGCGCTCCCGGCCGGCGTACTCGGCGGGCGTACGGGGGGTGCGCGGGGCGGGCAGCGCCGCGGCGCCGGCGAAGCGGCGGGCCGCCGTCTCCGCCTCGTCGTACGCCGTCCAGGCCCGGTCGACCTCTTCGTGGGCGGCCTCCCACGCCGCCCGCCGGCGCTGCGCGGTACGGGCCGCCCGGGCGGCGGCGACCGCCACCTCCTCGGCGTACCGGCGCAGGTCGGCCAGCTCGACGGCCGGGGACGGCTCGGCGGGCGTCGCCTCGCCGACGGGGCGGTCCCGCTCGGGGCGGGCCACCAGGACGGTGAGCACGGTGAGGGCGAGCACCAGCAGGGCGGACCAGATGGCGGCGGCGGTGGGGACCTCGGTCAGGAACTCGTGGAGCACGGTGTTCATGAGCGGCACCTCCCGGGAGCGGGATGCGGAAGAGGGATCCGGCACGGGCCGGACGGCGCGCGCGGCACGGGCGGCGGCGGGCCTTCGTCAGGCGGGTGCGGCGGTGAGGTTCGACGAGACGGTGGTCGCGGGACACCCCCGCGCGGCGGTCAGCCGGCCGGCGGCGCGCGGGGCCCGGTGACGGTCGGGGCGAGCCCCGTGAACGTCGCCGCCGCGGCGACGAGCGCGCCGGCGGGGCGGGCGGAGCCGTCCGCGACAGCCGGCATGGCCGGCCGGCCAACCGGGTCGTGCGCGCCGGCGGCGTACCCGGTGAGGTCTCCGGCGACGGTGTCGGCGCGGCCGGTCGGCGCGGCGCCGGCGGCGCGTCGGCCGGCGACCGCCGCCGAGGCGGCGGGATCGGTGACGGCGGGAACGAACTGCGACGGCGCGGCGGTCACCGGCAGCGGCGCGGTGCTCGGCAGCTCCACCGCGCCGCTCGGCGCGGAACCGCCGAGCGAGAGGGCGACCGCCACGGCGACGCCGGTCACCAGGCGGGAACTCCAGCGCGCCACCCACCACAGGGGACTGGTGAGCGCGACCGGGAGCACAGGGCCACGCTACCGCCGACGTGGGCGGGCCGCAGCGTGGCCGGGCGTGTCGCCGCGCCCGGCCCGTCCACCGTGGTCCGATCCGCCGCGCCGCCCGGAGCGGTCCCCCACCCGGCGGCCGAGGCGGGCCGGTACGGCCGGTTCAGCGGGCGGTGGTCCCGACCGGCGGCCGCGCGTCGTCGTGGGCGTCGGCCGGCCGCCCGGGTGCCACCGGGGGCGTCGACGGGCGGCCCGCGCCGGCACGGGGGCGGCGAGGGCTGAGGCGGCGCATCATCGGCGTCTCCACCCAGCGGTGCAGCAGGGCGGCCAGCGCCAGGTTCACCGCCAGGAAGCCGACCACGACCAGCGGTCCCCACCAGCCGGGCAGCCCGACCCCGAGCCGCCCGGCCAGCCGGAGCACCGTCACCATCACCAGCACGTGCACCAGGTAGAAGGCGAACGAGACCTCGCCGAGCCAGACCAGCGTGCGGTGCCGCCACGGCGACGGGCGGCCGTGCACGTCCGCGCCGGCCGCGGCGGTGATGACCAGGATGTACGCCGCCGACAGGATCGCCGCCCAGAGCTCGGCGCGGATCCACTGCGCGGCGACCACCCAGGTCACCACGAAGATCAGGCTGGCCAGGGGCAGCCCCGGCCCGCGCCACCGGCCACGCCGCATCAGCTCGGCGGCGGCCACGCCCAGCCAGAACTCGGTGGAGCGGACCACCGGGAAGATCTGGTTGAACCACCAGGTGCTCGCCTCGGGCACCAGCGACTGGCCGGGCCAGAGGGCCACGATGAGCAGCGGCACCGCGACCACCACGGCCCACAGGACGCCGGCGCGGGCCCGCCGGATCGCGGGCAGCACCAGCGGCAGGCAGAGGTAGAAGAACAACTCGCAGGAGAGCGACCAGCTCACCGAGTTGATGCTGTAGAAGTAGCCGGGCGTGGGGTCCCACGCCTGGACCAGCAGGAGGCTCTCCAGCGCCGCGCGCGGCACCACCGGGTCGGCGAACCACCACATCACCAGCAGCGCCGCGGCCCACGTCAGCACGTGGTTCGGGTAGATCTTCGCCAGCCGCCGCCGCCAGAAGTCCCGACGGCGGTCGGTGTCCCGGGCCGACCAGACCAGCACGAATCCACTGAGGATGAAGAAGAACTGCACCCCGGACAGGCCCAGCGTGAAGGTCCAGTCCAGGACGGCCTTGACGTCCGGTTCGCCGACGATCCCCATGGTGCCGGCGTGATAGCCGAACACCAGCATCGCGGCGACCCAGCGCAGGCCGGTCAGCGACGGCAGCCGGCGCGCCCGCGCGGCGGTGGCCTCCGGTGCGCTCGTCATGCCGGGCACCCGACCGTCGCCACGCTGACCCGCACGTACCTCTCCTCCCGGCCGGAACGCCGGTGCCCTCCGGCAGCGGCACCGGTCGGTCCCGCCGCCGGGCACCCTACCGGCTGCCCCGGCCGCCGCGTCCCGGCCGGGGCGTGGCGGGTGACACGCGGGTGTGCGCAGGGCATCGGTTGTCCTAATATTCCGGGGCCCCGGTCGAGTCGTGCCCGGTCCGGGCGCGCAGCGGGCGTCGCCCCGGCACGGACGAACGAGGGATGGAGCGGACATGCACCAGCGGATCCTGATGCGAGCGAAGAAGGGCCCGTTCGACGTCCGCTCCCCGGAGGAGGCCTTCGAAGGGGACTGGATCGGGGTCAACAACGGCAACCTGGTCTTCAGCCACGCCGCGCACAAGCTGCTCAGCACCGCGACCGCGGAGATCACCCCGACCGAGTTCAAGGTCAACCCACGGGACGCCGACGAGATCAACGAGCGATACGACGTCTACGTCATCCCGCTCGCCAACGCCTTCCGGCGCAGCTACGCCCACCGCATCGAGCTGATGACCCGGCTGGTCGAGCGGCTCCGGATCCCGGTGGTCGTCCTCGGGGTGGGTGCCCAGACCAACCTGGCCGGCGACCGGGAGTACCTGCGCCCGATCGACGACGTGGTGAGCCGTTTCGTCCGGGCGGTGCTCGACCGCTCCCCCAGCATCGGCGTCCGGGGCGAGATCACCGAGGGCTACCTGCGTTCCCTGGGCTTCTCGGCGGTCGACGTGATCGGCTGCCCGTCGATGTTCCTGCACGGCGACCGGCTCGGGGTGGAGAAGGGCAAGCCGACCCTGGAGCCGGACGCCCGGGTGGCGCTGACCATCTCGCCGTACGTCAAGTCGATGGCGAAGATCATCGAGTCGCATCACCGGCGCTACCCGAACCTGCGCTACCTGCCGCAGGACCTGAAGACCCTGGGCATCCTGCTCCACGGCGACGACCCCGCCGACCGGGGAAAGCGCAGCGACATCCCGATCCACACCTCCCACCCGCTGTTCACCGAGGACAAGGTGCGGATGTTCCTGGATCCGTGGACCTGGATGGAGTACCTCTCCGGCTTCGACTTCGCCTTCGGCACCCGGATCCACGGCACCATCACGGCGCTGGTCTCCGGCACGCCCGGCTACCTCTTCGCGCACGACTCCCGCACTCTCGAACTGGCCCGCTACTTCGACATCCCGCACCGCCCGATGCCGGAGGTGCCGGCCGACGTCGACGCGGCGCAGCTCTACGCCGAGGCCGACTACACCGCCCTCAACGCCGGCCACCGGGCCCGCTACGAGGTGATGAGCGCGTTCCTCGCCCGGCACGACCTCGGCAACGCCTTCACCGACGGTGACAGCGCGGCCCGCTTCGACGAGCGGGTCCGGGCCACCACCTTCCCGCCCGCGGTCCGGGCCGCGACCGCCACCGACCGGGAGGAGCTGCTGACCCGGATCCAGTGGCTGCGCGACCAGAACGCCGAGCTGCGCGCCCGGGTGACGGCGCTGGAGGAGCAGCGGTTGCGGACCCGGGTCAGGCGCGCCGTCGGGGCGCCGGTGCGGCGGCTGCTGAGCCGTTAACCCGCCGCTGGGCCGCTGTTCAGGAACTTCATCTCCGCCGGATACGTGAGGTTCCGGGGCCGTCCACCCGGATGGATCAGGGTGACGGCGTGGTCAATCAGCCCGCGCACCCCCCGCTGCTGAGCGTCGTCGTACCCGTGCACCGGGTGGAGTCGTACCTGCACCAGTGCCTCGACTCGATCCGGACCGACGTCCCGGCCGGCGACGAGGCGGCCGTCGAAATCGTCGCCGTCGACGACGCCTCACCGGACCGGTGCGGGGAGCTGCTGCGGGCGTACGCGGCCGCCCACCCCGGGGTGCGGACGGTGCACCTGACCCGCAACGTCGGCCTGGGCCCGGCCCGCAACGCCGGCCTGGACGTGGCGTCCGGCACGTACGTCTGGTTCGTCGACAGCGACGACTGGCTGCCCCCGGGCACCGTCCCCGCCGTGCTGGACCGGCTCCGCGCCCACCGCCCCGACGTGCTGGTCCTCGACCACCTGCGGGTGCGGGAGGACGGCGGGCGGGAGGTCGACGCCAGCAGCCCGCTGCTGCGCGGAGTGCCCGGGGTGGTCCGGCTGGCCGACCGGCCGCAGCTGCTGCGGGTGCAGCACACCGCCTGGAACAAGGTGGTCCGGCGGGCCTTCCTGGACGAGCTGGGGCTGCGCTTCCACGCCGGCTGGTACGAGGACATCCCGTTCAGCCACCCGCTGCTGATCGGCGCCGAGCGGATCTCGGTGCTCGACCGCGTCTGCTACCTCTACCGCCAGGGCCGGCAGGGCGCGATCACCTCGACCCGCAGCGGGCGGCACTTCGACGCCTTCGACCAGTACGAGCGGCTGTTCGACTGGGTGGCGCGGAGGTCGTCGGACGACCGGCTGCGCGCCGACCTGTTCGCCCTGATGGTCGGTCACCTGCTGGTGGTGGTGGGCAACGACCACCGGATGGACCCGCGGCTGCGCCGCGCCTTCTTCCACCGGGTGGCCCGGCACTACCGCCGGTACCTGCCCGTCGGTGGCTACCCCCGGCCGGCCGGGGCGGCCGGGCTCAAGCACCGCCTGGTGGCCGGGGACGCCTACCTGGCGTACACCCTGCTGCGCACGGCGCACCGGGCGGCCGGCCGGCTGCGGGGCGCCCGCCCGGTCGAACCGGCCGCGACGGCGACGGCCACCCCCGCCGTTCCGGTGCCGGCCGCCGACCTGCCCTCGGACCAGCCCACGGCGCTCACGGGTCGCGGATGACGGGGCTGCTGCGCCCGGCCGGGGAGGCCGACCTCGACCGGATCCGGCGCTGGCGCAACCATCCCCGGGTACGCGCGGTCAGCCTGACCCGGCACGAGATCGGCACCGCCGAGCATCTCGCCTGGTGGACGGCGGTACGCGCCGACCCGGACCGCCGGGTGCTCGTGCACCTGCACGACGGCACCCCGGCCGGGGTGGTCACCTTCTCCGGCGTCGCCTCGCCAGAGCGGGCCCTCACCTGGGGGTTCTTCCTCGACGTCGCCGGGTTGGACGCCTCCGGCGGGCTGCTGCCGGCCTGGATGTCCCTGGAGCGGGCGGCGATCGCGCACGCGTTCGAGGTGCTCGGCGCGCGGACCCTCGGCGGGGAGACGCTCGCCGACAACACCCCGGTGCTGGCCCTGCACCGGCGCTTCGGATTTCGGGTGGTCCGCCGGTACGAGCGGGACATCGACGGTGAGCCGCACCAGGTGGTGTGGACGGAGATGAGCAGAGGAACATGACGGCGACAGTGAAGATCGGGCCGCACGCGGTCGGCACCGGTGAGCGACCCTTCGTGGTCGCGGAGATGTCCGGCAACCACAACGGCAGCCTGGACCGGGCGCTGGCCATCGTGGACGCGGTGGCCGCCAGCGGGGCGCACGCGCTCAAGCTCCAGACGTACACCCCGGACACCATCACCATCGACGTCGACACGCCCGCCTTCCGCATCTCCGACGGGCACGGGCTGTGGGGTGGCGAGAACCTCTACCGGCTCTTCGCGCGGGCGCACACCCCGTACGAGTGGCACGAGCCGATCTTCGAACGGGCCCGCCGGCACGGCCTGACGGTCTTCTCGTCGCCCTTCGACGCCACCGCGGTGACGCTGCTGGAGGAGTTGGACGCGCCGGCGTACAAGATCGCCTCGTCGGAGCTGGTGGACCTGCCGCTGATCCGGCTGGTGGCCGGCACCGGGAAGCCGATGATCATCTCGACCGGGATGGCGACGGTCGGCGAGATCGACGCGGCGGTCCGGGCCGCCCGGGACGGTGGTGCGGCCGGCATCGTGCTGCTGGCCTGCACGGCGTCCTACCCGGCGCCCCCGCAGGACAGCAACCTGCGCCGCCTGCCGGTGCTGGCCGACGTCTTCGACGTGCCGGTCGGGCTCTCCGACCACACTCCCGGGATCGGCGTACCGGTCGCCGCGGTGGCGCTGGGCGCCTGCCTCATCGAGAAGCACGTGACGCTGCGGCGCTCCGACGGCGGGGTCGACGCGGACTTCTCACTGGAGCCGGCGGAACTGGCCGCACTCCGCGTCGAGACCGAGCGGGCGTGGGCGGCGCTGGGCGGTCCGGCCATCGGCCCCACCCCGACGGAGCGGGAGGGGCTGCGGTTCCGCCGCTCCCTGCACGTGGTGGCCGACGTCCGCGCCGGCGACCCGGTGACCGAGGCCAACGTCCGCTCGATCCGGCCGGCCGGGGGCCTGCCCCCGGCCGACCTGGACCGGGTGCGCGGGCGCGTCTTCACCCGGGACGTGCCGCGCGGCACCCCGCTCGACTGGGACCTGGTCTGAGCCGACCGACGCGACCGGGTCCGGGAGGCGGTCCCGACCGCTCCCGGACCCCGTCGGGTCCGCGGCGACCGCCGGTCGCTCGCCGGCCGGCACCGGTCGGACCGGCCGCGGCCGTCCACCCGGAATTCGTCGGGCATTCCCGGGGCCTTCCGGAACACTTTCCCGACTCTTCGCAATTCCCAAAGCAGGGACTTGACCTGCCGAAATGCGTTTCCTCAATGGGCGTGGGGCATTCACCCGACCAGTGACCCATGTTCACCGCCGGGCGTCGGGACGTTAACCCGCCGGGCTTAGCGTCTCGATCCGGCCGACCGGCTTCAGGCCGCGACCGATCAACGACGACCATGGGAGCACCAGTTGAGTGAATTGAATGGTTCGTCCATTCTGATCACCGGGGGGACGGGTTCCTTCGGGAAGACGTTCCTCCGGCACGTTCTCACCGAGGCCGACCCGGCCCGGGTGGTGGTGTTCTCCAGGGACGAACTCAAACAGTACGAGCTGCGCCAGCAGTTCGGCGACGACCCGCGGCTGCGCTGGTTCATCGGCGACGTCCGGGACCGGCACCGGCTCACCCGGGCGATGCACGGGGTGGACCACGTGGTGCACGCCGCGGCGCTCAAGCAGGTGGACACCGCCGAGTACAACCCTTCGGAGTTCATCGCCACCAACATCACCGGTTGCCAGCACGTGGTGGACGCCGCGATCGAGGCCGGCGTCAGGAAGGTCATCGCGCTCTCGACCGACAAGGCGTCCAGCCCGATCAACCTGTACGGGGCGACCAAGCTGGTCGGCGACAAGCTGTTCATCTCCGCCAACCACTACGCCGCCCACCATCCCACCCGCTTCGCCGTGGTGCGCTACGGCAACGTGGTGGGCAGCCGCGGCTCCGTCGTCCCGCTGTTCCGTCGGCTCGCCGCCGAGGGTAGGAGCCTGCCCGTCACCGACAAGCGGATGACCCGGTTCTGGATCACCCTCGACCAGGCGGTGCGGTTCGTCATGGACTCCTTCGACCAGATGCAGGGCGGGGAGCTGTTCGTCCCGCGGATCCCCAGCATGCGGATCCTGGACCTGGTCGAGGCGGTCGCCCCGGACGCCACCACGCACGAGGTGGGCATCCGACCGGGCGAGAAGCTGCACGAGGAGATGATCGCTCCCGACGACAGCCGACGGACGCTGCGCGCGGCGGACCGGTTCATCGTCCAGCCGACCATCGCCACCTGGGGCTACCAGCCGCCGGCCGGCTGCGAGCCGGTCCCCGACGGCTTCGCCTACCAGTCGGACGGCAACGACCAGTGGCTCGGCGTGCAGGAGCTGCGCGACATGCTCGAGGTCTCCGCGTGACGGCGCTCCTGCCGTACGGCCGGCATTCGGTGACCGAGGACGACGTGGCCGCCGTGGTCGCCGCGCTGCGCAGCGACTGGCTCACCACCGGCCCCCAGGTGGACGCCTTCGAGGCGGACCTCGCCGGCTGGACCGGCGGGGTCGCCTGCGCGGCGGTCGCCAACGGCACGGCCGCGCTGCACGTCGCGTACGCGGCGGCCGGCATCGGCCCCGGCGACGAGGTCGTCGTGCCGCCGATGACCTTCGCCGCCACCGCCAGCACCGCCGTCGCGCTGGGTGCCCGGGTGGTCTTCGCCGACGTCGAGGAGGAGACGTACACCCTCGACCCGGCGGCGGTGGCCGCGGCCGTCACCAGCCGGACCCGGGTGGTGTCCGCGGTGGACTACGCGGGACACCCGGCCGACCACGACGCCCTGCGCGGCGTGCTCGCCGGCACCGGCGCGCTGCTGCTCGCCGACGCCGCACACTCCATCGGCGCCACCTACCACGGCCGGCCGGTCGGCTCGCTGGCCGACCTGACCACGTTCTCGTTCTTCCCCACCAAGAACCTCACCACCGCCGAGGGCGGGGCGGTCGCCGCCCTCGATCCGGCGCTGCTGGCGCGGGCCCGCCGGTTCCGCAACCACGGCCTGGTCCGGGACCGCGCCGAGCAACGCTGGCCGGACGAGGGCGGCTGGCACCAGGAGGTGCACGAGTTCGGGCTCAACTACCGGCTGCCCGACGTGCTCTGCGCGCTGGGCCGCAGCCAGCTGCGCCGGCTCGGCGACTTCCTCGCCGCCCGGGAACGGCTGGTGCGACGGTACGACGAGGCCCTGGCCGACCTGCCCGGGGTGCGCAGGCCCGGACGCCGGTCCTGGGCCCGACCCGCCTGGCACCTCTATCCGATCCGGGTGCTCGACGGACGTCGCCGGGAGGTGTACGACCGGATGCGCGCCGCCGGGATCGGCGTGCAGGTCAACTACATCCCGGCGCACTGGCACCCGGTCTTCGCCGACCTCGGCTACCGGCGCGGCTCCTGCCCCGTCGCCGAGGGGTTCTACGCCGAGCAGCTCTCCCTGCCGCTGTACCCGGGCCTCACCGAGGCCGACCAGGAGCGGGTCGTCGACGCCCTCGGCGCGGCGCTGCGGGCCAGCACGGCGCGTGCCGCCGCCTGATTGGAAGCCGATGCACCACGCGAACCACTTCTACGGCCACGCGCACGTGCTCGCCCGCTACTGCGGGCTGGGCGACGGGCACCCGCCGCGGATCAACGGGTACGTCCAGCACGGCTGGAACATCGGCGACGGGCTCGCCCCGGGGCACCCCTACGTCCAGGGAACGCCGAGCCTGCTCTGGTCCGAGCAGACGCGGCGCCGGGCCTGGTCGGTGGGGCGGCGCAACCTCGTGGTCACCGGCGCGCCCTTCGTCTACCTGCTCACCATGCAGCCGCAGGCCGCCGAGCAGGAGCGCGAGGGCACCATCTGGTACCCGTTCCACGGCTGGGAGGGCCAGCACGTCCGCGGTGACCACAAGGAGCTGATCGCCGAGATCCGGGACACCGAACCCGGCCCGGTGACCGTCTGCCTCTACTGGCACGAGTACGGCATGCGCCGGGTGCGCCGGCTCTACGAGCGGGCCGGCTTCCGGGTGATCTGCCACGGCTACCGCGGCCACTGGTGGCGACAGACGGACCCGCTCTTCCTCGACAAGCAGCTGGCCGAGCTGCGCCGGCACCGGCGGGTGGCGTCCAACCGGCTGACCAGCGCGGTGTTCTACGGCATCGCCGCCGGCTGCGAGGCGGCCGTCTACGGCAACCCGATGGTGCTCGCCGACGAGGACCCGACCTTCGGCGGGACCGCCCGGATCCGCCGACAGTGGCCGGAACTGCACGGCGCGCGGACCGACCAGCGCACCGCCACCGAGATCGCCCGCGCCGAGCTGGGCACCGATCACCGCTGCACGCCGGCCGCCCTGCGCGAGCTGCTCGGGTGGGCGAACCTCCAGGAGGACCGAGTTGACGACTGACACCGCACCCGCCGAACGGATCGCACTGCCCGGCGGGGAGATGCTCGCCTGGTCGGACCTGCGCGCCGACGTGCCCGCCGGGGGCGGACCCCTGGCCGCGCTCGCCGCCCGGATCGTGCCCGTCGGCGCCCGGGTGCTGCTGGCCGGACCGCACGACCCGGCCCTGCTCGACCGGCTGGCGCACGCCGAGGTGACCTGCCTGCTGCGCAGCCACCTCGACGGGGTGGCGCTGGCCGACCTGGCCGGCGACCGGCCGGTCCGCGTCGTCGTCGGCGGGCCGCACGGGCTGCCGGCCGACGAGGCGTACGACGTGGTGATCGCCGGTTCGGGGCTGGACGCGGTGGAGTCCGTGGAGGGCGCCCGGCTCGGCTGGGGTGGGGTGCTGGATCGGTTGGTCACGGCGCTCCGACCGGGCGGCTCCCTGCTGCTGCGGCTGGACAACCCGGTCGGCCTGCACCGGATGGTCGCCGCCTCCCCCTGGTACGCCGACCGGGACGACGCCGCCTGGGCGGTCGGCGGGGTGCTCGACGCCGGCCGGCCGGTCAACCCCGACCAGCTGCGCGCCCGGCTGGCCGACTCGGGGCTGCGGCCCGGCGCCTGCTTCGCCGCGTACCCCGACCCGGGTGCGGCCACCGCGCTGCTGGCGACCGACCAGCTCGACCGGCGGACGACCGCCGGACTGTTCGACGCGGTGCTGCACGGTGCCTGCGCGGGTGCTCCCGCCGGTCGTCCCCTGCTGCAGGACCCGGCCCGGCTCGCCGTCGACGCGCTGCACGCCGGGCTCGGCACCGCGCTGGCCCCCGGCTGGGTGCTGCTGGCGCACCGCCCGACCGACCCCGGACCGTTGCCGCCGGAGCTGCCGGTGGCGCTGGTGCAGACCGGGCCGCCCGAGATCGGCGTGGTCGAGGTGGTCGCCGGCGCGGACGGCTGGCGGTGGCGGCCTCCCGCACCGGCGGCGCGCGCCGAGCCGGCCGCCCCCTTCGCCAGCCGGGAGGCGGCGTACCGCGACCCGGACGCGCTCACCGGCCCGGTGGCCGACGGGCGGCTGCTGCGCAGCCTGCTGCTCGACGCCTGCCTGCGCCGCGACCTCGACGCGCTGCGCCGGCTGCTGACCGGATACGCCGACTGGCTCGCCGGGCACGCCGGGGACGGCCGGTTGACGGGGGCGGTCGCGCTCGCCGGGGTGGACAACGTCGTGGTGGCCGGCGACGACTTCGCGGTGCTCGACCCGAGCTGGCGGGCGGCCGAGCCGCTCGCCCTGGAGGTGGCGCTGGCCCGGAGCCTGTGGCGCTTCGCCGCCGGGCTGCTGACCGGCGGGTACGCCCACCCGTGGTCCTCGACCCTGGACGTCGTGGGCCTGACCGTGGTGCTCGGCGGGGTGGCCGGTCGGGAACTCGACCGGCCGACCGTGGCGGCCGCGATCGAGGCGGAGGCGGCGGTCACGGCCGCGATGCGCGGGCTGGACGCCCGCGAACGGCTCGACCTCGTCGGCGAGCTGCGGGCGGTCGAGCCGACCGATCCCGCCGTCGGCCCGGACAGCTACCAGCAGCTGCGCGAGGCGTGGCTGCGCCAGCGGGAGGAGCTGAGTCGGCTCCGGGCCCTGCTGCGCTGGACCGAGGACCTGCTCACCTCTCGGGAGCGGGCGCTGCGCCGGTCCGACGCGACGATCAACCTGCTCAGCGGGTCGGTCAGCTACCGGGTCGGGCGGCTGGCGATCTTCCCGGCCCGGCTGGCCAGACGGCTGGCCCGGGGGGCGAAGCGGCGGATCCGTACCGCGTTGCGCCGGCGCCCGGTCCGGCAGGAGCAGCAGTGACCCGGATCGTGGGCATCGTGCAGGCCCGGATGGGCTCCTCCCGGCTGCCCGGCAAGGTGCTGCGCACCCTCGCCGGCCGGTCGGTCCTCGGCCGGGTGGTACGCGCCGCCGGGGAGAGCGGCGCCCTGGCCGACCTGGTCGTCGCCACCAGCACCGAGGGGGTCGACGACGCGGTGGCGGCCGAGTGCGCCCGGCTGGGCGTACGCTGCCACCGCGGTCCGGTCGACGACGTCCTCGACCGGTTCGTCGGCGCGCTGGACGGCCGTCCCGGCGACGCGGTGATGCGGTTCACCGCCGACTGCCCACTGCTCGACCCGGAGATCATCCGGCTGGTCGCCGACGTCTACCGGGCGGCACCGAGGCTGGACTACCTGAGCACGTCGATCACCCGTACCCTCCCCCGCGGCCTGGACGTCGAGATCATCGACGCCGGCGCGCTGCGTACCCTGCACCGCGTCGCGACCGGGCACCACCGGGTCCACGTCACCTCCTACGCCTACACCCACCCGGAGCTGTTCCGGGTGCTCGGCGTGACGCTCACCCCGGACCGGTCCGACCTGCGGCTCACCCTCGACACCGAGGAGGACTGGGCGTTGGTGCGGGCCGTCACCGACCACTTCGGCGACGTCAGCGTGCCACTGGCTGAGCTGGCCGGCTGGCTGGCCGGTCGACCGACCCTGCGCGCCCTCAACGCCGGGGTACGCCAGAAGCGCCTGGAGGAGTCCTGAGCACGGTACGGATCGGGCTGCGCTGCGACGCCGGGCCGGCCCGTGGCGTCGGCCACCTGGTCCGCTGCCTCGCTCTGGGCGAGGAGTTCCTCGCCCGGGGCGCCCACGTCCGGCTCCTCGGCGAGGTGGACCGGGTCGACTGGGCGGCGCGGCAGCTCGCGTCACGGGGGATCCCACTGGCCCCCGGCCCGGACACCCCGGACGGCCTCGTCGAGGCGGCCCGCCGGTACGCGCTGGACGTGCTGGTCCTCGACTCGTACACGCTGGACCCGGCCGGCGCGGGCGCCCTACGGGCAGCGGGCGTGTTCACCCTGGCCGTCGTCGACGGCGACAGCCGGGGACAGGACGCCGACCTCTACCTGGACCAGAACCTCGGTGCCCACCCCGCCGTGCCGGCCGGCCGACTGCTGGCCGGCACCGCGTACACCCTGCTGCGCGACGACGTGGTGGCGGCGCGGCCGCCGGCGCCCCGGCCCGCGACGCCGGTCGGTCGTCCCCGGGTGCTCGCCTTCTTCGGCGGCACCGACGCGCTCGGCGCGGCGCCGGTGCTGACCCGGGTGCTGCTGTCGACCGGTCACCCGATGGAGCTGACCGTCGTCGTGGCGCGTCCCGACATCGAGGCGGAGCTGGCGACGCTGAGGCCGGGCCGGGGGCAACGGCTCCGGCTGGCGCCGCCCACCGACCAACTGCCCGCCCTGATCGGCGCGGCCGACCTGGTGGTCAGCGCCGCCGGCACCTCCACCTGGGAGCTCTGCTGCCTGGGCGCGCCGGCCGCGCTGGTCTGCGTGGTCGACAACCAGCGGGAGTCCTACCACCGGGTGGTGCGGCACGGCATCGCCGCCGGCCTGGGCGAGCTGCCCGCACTGGCCGCCCCCGGGACGGCCGGGCGGACGGCCCGGGCGGCGGCGGTCCGGAGCCTGCGGGGGCTGCTCGGCTCCGCCGACCGGCGCGCCGGGCTCTCCGCCCGCGCCTGGTCGACGGTGGACGGACAGGGCCGACGCCGGGTGGCCGACGCCGTGCTCGGCGCGGTCCGCCCGACCGTGCTCGGCTGACCGAGCCCGCCCGCCGCCCCGCCTGGCCGGCCCGCCTGGCCGGCCCGCCTGGCCGGCCCGCCTGGCCGGCCCGCCTGGCCGGCCCGACGGTTGCGGCTCGGCGGACCGGGCGACCGGTCAGCGCAGCCGTTGCAGGCTGACCCGGTCGCGCAGCTCGGGCTGCTCGGCGAGCAGCCGCTCGACGACCCCGACCGCGTCGTCGTCCGCCGCGAGGAACCGGATCCGACCCGGCACCGCCGCCACCACGGCCGCGGAGCGTGCCGGTTCCGCCAGCGGCAGGTGGTAGACCGCCGGCGCGGACGCCCCGGCCGTGCGCCGCAGCGTCGAGAGGAAGAGCGTGGACAGGTAGCCCTCGCGCCGGTGCCCGCTGACCACGACGTCGACCGTGTCCGGGCGCACCGGCGCCTGGGCCAGTGCCCGGGCGGTCACCTCCGCCGGGCGTGGCCGGGCCGGCGTCCCCGACCACCAGGCCGCCGACCAGGTGGTGCTGCGCGCGCCGAACGGCTGGGCGAAGATCCCGCCGCCACGGGGCAGCCCGGCCACCCCGACCGCCGCCGCGACCACCGCCACCGCCACCAGGATCCGCCCGGTGGCGCCCGGCCGCGTACCGGCGGCCCGCCACGGCGGGGGCAGCAGCAGGGCCAGCGCGCCCAGACCGACGAGCAGCACCACCAGCAGCAGGTGCAGAGCCTTCCCGTAGTAGTAGCGCGGATCGGTGCCGAGCACCCGGAAGTAGGCGTGGAAGCCGACCGCGAAGACCAGCGCGGCGGCGAGCGCGCCCGCGTACCGGCGCCACACCGGCAGCCGCAGGCCGCCGGCGAGCAGGCCGGCGCCGACCAGCGCGCACAGCGCCAGGAACGCGTCGTACCGCGGGGCGACCCCGCCGCCGGTGGCGACGTTCTCCACCTGCCGGGTGAAGAGCAGGCCGGCCACGCTCGGCAGCGGGGCCAGCGGCACGGTCACCAGCGCCACCGCGACCAGCAGCACCGGCCGGCGCCGCACCGACCGGCGGTGCCGCACCAGCCAGGCCAGCACCAGCACGCCCACCACCGGCAGGAACATCAGGTACGCGAACCCCACCCCGACGCAGAGCGCCCCGA
Organism: Micromonospora psammae; assembly: GCF_036902725.1. Classification (NCBI taxonomy): domain Bacteria; kingdom Bacillati; phylum Actinomycetota; class Actinomycetes; order Micromonosporales; family Micromonosporaceae; genus Micromonospora; species Micromonospora psammae. The sequence goes on from NZ_JBAKHM010000010.1 coordinate 194,394, forward strand.
GCAGGCAGAGCTGGGTGCCCGTACGGGCCACCGGCCGGCAGACCAGTGCGACCAGGATCGCGGTCAACGCCAGGCCGAGGGTCTCGCCCGGGTAGCCGTACACGACGAAGCGGGCCAGCTCGGAGCCGAGACAGAGCGCGGTCACCGCGCCGGTCAGGGCGAGTGACCGAGCCAGGTCGAGCTGCCGGCCGGCGATCCAACCGGCGGCCCACGCGACCGCGAGCAGCAGCAGCGCGTACGCGCCGAGTGTCCAGCCGAGGTAGTGGTCGAACGCGTCCACCGGGCCGCCGGTCGCGGTCGACGAGCGCAGGAAGGTGTCCAGCAGCGCCGCGGTGACGTGGAAGCCCTGCGGGTACCAGACCATGCCCTCCGGCGCGATCCGGGCCGCCGCGTCCGGATCGGTGAAGAGGTAGCCGCCGACGGCGCGGATGCCCTCGACGGTGGCGAGGTGGCGGCTGTTGTCCTCCCCGGCCATCGCGTACGTCAGCCGCCCGGTGACACCGTCGGCGCGCAGGTACGGCCAGCCGAGCGCCACCGTCGCCGCCACGGCCGCCCCGACCGGCACGAGGTCGGCCACGGTCACCCGGGGCAACCGGGGACGGCGTCCGGTGCGGGCGGCGATCCCGAGCAGCACGGTCAGCGCCGTACCGGCCACCGGCACCGGGTGCAAGCCCCAGGGCCAGATCGAGAAGACCAGCGCGGCGGCGCAGAGCGCGCCCACCAGCAGCGCCACGGCCAGCACCAGCCGGTCCAGCAGGGTGCGCCCGGCCCGGAGCAGCCCGGCGGTCAGCCCGAGCACGACCAGCGGGAGCAGCCCGGCGAGCCCCAGCGCGTACGCCAGCAGTGGGCCGAGCCAGGCGGCGGCGAGCAGCACCAGCGCCCGGCCGACCGGGGTGGCGCGGCGACCCGCCGTCGACCTCACCTGCCGCCGCGGCGTCGCCGGTGCCGTGATCGGCTCGCTCGGCACGGTGGGCCTCCTCTGCACGTCGCGGCGCGCCCCGGGTCGGTGGGGCGGGACAACGGTAGGCAAGGGCCGGCGACGGAGGGCGAAGGACGCGTGTCCCGCAGGTGACCGACGGGTGACGGGACACCGTAGTCGCACGGGTGTACTAAACCGTGGCTAGGATGGTCGCATGTCCGGGACCGCCTACCAGCCGTCGATGCTCGACCTCGCCGAGGCCGGGCCGTCCCTCGCCCCGCTCGACGGGCTACGGCGGCACGTGCTGACCCGGGGCGCCTGGGTCGACCACCTGCCCGGCTGGGTGCGCGGCTCCGACGCGGTGCTGGACACCCTGCTGGCCGAGGTGCCCTGGCGCGCCGAGCGGCGCAATATGTACGACACCGAGGTCGACGTCCCCCGCCTGCTCTGCTGGTACGCCGGCGACCGGCGCCTGCCGCACCCGGTGCTGACCGAGGCGCGGGCGGCGTTGACCCGGCACTACGCGGCCGAGCTGGGCGAGCCGTTCGTCACCGCCGGCATGTGCCTCTACCGGGACGGCCGGGACAGCGTGGCCTGGCACGGCGACACCCAGGGCCGCTCGGCGCACACCGACACCATGGTCGCGATCGTCTCGTTCGGCTCGCCCCGGCCGCTGCTGCTGCGCCCACGAGGCGGCGGCGACAGCCTGCGCTTCCCCCTCGGCCACGGCGACCTCGTGGTGATGGGCGGCTCCTGCCAGCGCACCTGGGAGCACGCCGTGCCCAAGACCGCCCGCCCGGTCGGCCCCCGCGTCAGCGTCCAGTTCCGCCCCACCGGCGTGGCCTGACCCCACCGGTCGCCGCCCCGCCTCGGGCCCCCGGTCCCCGCGCCGCTCCGCTCCGCCCGCCGCCCCAGCCCTTGTCTGCTGCCCCGGCCCCCACCGGCCCAGGAACCAGCACCGGGCAGAGCAGCGGCCGGGCACCTGGTCGGGTCCGGTCGTACGAAGCCGGCACCTGGTGAGCGATACCTGTCGGTATCGGTATATCTCACAGGTATCGCGCCCAAGAGCCTCATGCTTCCGATGGTCCGAGCGGCCCGAGCGGCCCGAGCCGACCGAGCAGCCCGAGCGGTCCGAGCCGACCAAGCGGCGCGAGTCGACCATGCGGCCCGAGCCCATCAAATCGCCCGGGCCCATCAAGCGGCCCGAGCCGACCGAGCGGCGCGAACTCCTCGCGCACCTCCGCCAGCCGCGCCCCGAGCCGACAGAACCGACCGAGCGGCCCGCTGACTCGCTTACGTCATCAGCTCCAAAGGCTCCGACACCTGATCTGCCAACCACCGAAAGAGCACGGCCAACCGCCAGAAGGGCAGGCCCCGAGCAGGCCAGGCGGCGACCTGGTCGTGCCAGACCCGCGAAACGCAGCGGTGATCAAGAAGTTTGCGTCTCAGAACCGGGCAGGGATGACGCAAACCTCTTGATCACCGCTGCGGGCGGGGGCTGGGACCGGGGGCGGGGGCCGGGGCGGGCGGGGGCGGCGGGGGTGGGGGCGAGGCGGGGCGGGGGCGAGGGCGGGGCGGGGGCGGGGCGGGGGCGAGGAGGAGGTCGGCCTGGGTGGCGTGCTAGAAACGACTCTCAGGGTCGATCACGCCCCCCGTCAGCCGACGACGCGGAGGGCCGCGATGACCCAGTCCCCCACTTCTCGCTGGTCACCGTGGACGGTGCACGGCGACGGCCGGTCCGTCACCCCCGGCGACGTGGTCCACCCCGGTGAGCGGCTCTCCTGGCCCCGCACGCTGGGCGTCGGCGTGCAGCACGTGGTGGCGATGTTCGGCGCCACCTTCACCGTGCCGCTGATCACCGGCTTCCCGCCGGCCACCACGCTCTTCTTCTCCGGGCTGGGCACGCTGCTGTTCCTGCTGATCACCGGCAACCGGCTGCCGTCGTACCTCGGCTCGTCGTTCGCCTTCATCGCGCCGGTGCTGGCCGCGAAGGCCGGCGGCGACATCGGCCCGGCCCTCGGCGGGATCGTCGTCGCCGGCGTCGCGCTGGCGCTGGTCGGCCTGGTGGTGCAGCTGGCCGGCGCGCGCTGGATCGACGCGCTGATGCCGCCGGTGGTCACCGGGGCGATCGTGGCGCTGATCGGGCTCAACCTCGCGCCGGTGGCCTGGGACGGCGGCGGCAGCGGCACCGGCTTCCTGGCGCAGCCGCTGATCGCCCTGGTCACCCTGGTCGCGATCCTGCTCGCCACGGTCGCCTTCCGCGGTTTCCTGGCCCGACTGTCCATCCTGCTCGGCGTGGTCGTCGGCTGGGCGCTCGCCGCGCTCCTCGGCGAGCTGGACCCGCGCGCGGTCGAGGGGCTGCGCGACGCCGCCTGGGTCGGGCTGCCGCAGTTCCACACGCCGAGCTTCAGCCTGCGCGCGGTGGTGCTGGTGATCCCGGTGATCCTGGTGCTGGTGGCGGAGAACGCCGGGCACGTCAAGGCGGTCGCGGCGATGACCGGCCGCAACCTCGACAAGGACATGGGCCGGGCGTTCCTCGGCGACGGCCTGGCCACCGTGCTCGCCGGCTCCGGCGGCGGCTCCGGCACCACCACGTACGCGGAGAACATCGGCGTGATGGCGGCGACCCGGGTCTACTCCACCGCCGCGTACTGGGTGGCCGGGCTGGCAGCGGTCCTGCTCGGGCTGAGCCCGAAGTTCGGGGCGCTGATCCTCACCGTGCCGGCCGGGGTGCTCGGCGGCGCGACCACCGCCCTGTACGGCCTGATCGCCATCCTCGGCGCCCGGATCTGGATCGAGAACCGAGTGGACTTCCACGACCCGGTGAACCTGATGACCGCCGCCGTCGCGGTGGTCGTCGGCGCCGCCAACTACACCCTCACCGCCGGCGACCTGTCGTTCAACGGCATCGCCCTGGGCACCGCCGCCGCGCTGCTCATCTACCACGGCATGCGCCTGGTCGCCCACCTACGCGGCACCACCCCGCCCACCCCCGCCCCGCCACCGATTCCGTGATCATGAAGTTGTCGCCACGAAACGCCGGTGGGCCGGGCGACAACTTCATGATCGACGCGGGGAGGCGGAAGGGCCCGGGGGCGTAGCCGCCGGGCCCTTCCGCGTGCGGGTCAGTCGCGTTCGACCAGGTGGCCGACGACCGTGGGGCCGAGCATCACGGCGAAGCCGGAACCGTCCCGGCGGGGATCCGCCGGGGGCAGCTCCACCGGGTCGCCAATCGCCGTCGCGCCGACCGGTCGCGGCCCGACCCAGGCCACCACCAGGTCCGTCTCGCCCTTGAGGAACCGCTGCGCGCGCACGCCGCCGGTCGCCCTCCCCTTCGCCGGGTACGACCCGAACGGCGTCACCTTCACCGTCGCCCCCGTGGAGGTGACCACCATCGGCTCGCCGTGCACCGGGTCGTCGGTGCGGACCGCGCCGAAGAAGACCACCCGGGTCCCGGCCGGCAGATTGACCCCGGCCATGCCACCACCCTTGAGCCCCTGCGGGCGGACCAGCGACGCGGCGAAGCGCAGCAGCGACGCCTCCGAGGTGATGAAGGTCAACGACTCGGCGCCGTCGGTCAGCCAGGTCGCCCCGACCACCTCGTCGCCCTCCCGCAACCCGATCACCTCGAACTCGTCGGAGCGGACCGGCCACTCCGGGGCGCAGACCTTCACCACGCCCTGCCGGGTGCCGAGTGCCAGACCGGGCGAACCCTCGGCGGTCGGGCCGAGCGGCGCCAGGCCGACCACCGTCTCCCCCGGCTGCAACGGCACCAGCTCGGCGGCGGCCATCCCCCCGCGCAACGACACCGTGCCGGCCTGCTCGGGCAGCACCGGCAGCGGCAGCACGTCGACCTTGAAGGCCCGACCGGCGCTGGTCACCAGGAGCACCCGACCGCGGGCCGTGGTGTGCACCATCGCGCGTACCGTGTCGTGCTTGACCCGGCCGTTGCGCCGACGCCCCTCGGAGGCCTCCTCCGACTCGGCCGCGGTGCGGGCCACCAGCCCGGTGGCCGACAGGATCACCTGGCACGGGTCGTCGGCGACCTCCAGCGGGCCGGCCGGCACCGACGCCGCGAGGACCTCCTTGAGGTCACCGTCGACCAGGGTGGTGCGGCGCGGGCTGCCGAACTGCTTCATCACCGCGGACAGCTCGTCGGAGACGACCTTCTTGAGCACCTTGTCGTCGTCGAGGATCTTCGACAGCTCGGCGATCTCGCCGCGGAGCTTCTCCTGCTCGGCCTCCAACTCGATCCGGTCGTATTTGGTCAACCGGCGCAGCGGAGTGTCCAGGATGTAGGTGGCCTGGATCTCGGAGAGCTTGAACTTCTGCATCAGGCCGTCCCTGGCCGCCTGGGCGTCCTCGCTGGCCCGGATCAGCTTGACCACCTTGTCGATGTCCAGCAGGGCGATCAGCAGACCGTCGACCAGGTGCAGCCGCTCCTCGCGCTTGCGCCGGCGGTACGCGCTGCGCCGGGTCACCACCTCGTAGCGGTGGGACAGGAAGACCTCCAGCAGCGGCTTCAGCCCGAGGGTACGCGGCTGGCCGTCCACCAGGACCAGGTTGTTGACGCCGAAGGACTGCTCCAGCGGGGTGAGCCGGTAGAGGTCGGCGAGGAGTGCCTGTGGGTTGACCCCGACCTTGCACTCGATGACCAGGCGGGTGCCGCTCTCCCGGTCGGTGAGGTCCTTGACGTCGGCGATGCCGGTCAGCCGCTTGGTCTTGGTGACCTCGTTCGTGATCGCCGCGATCACCTTCTCCGCGCCGACGCCGTACGGCAGCTCCACCACGGTGATCGCCTGCCGCCCCCGGCTGCCCTCCAGCGGGCCGATCTCGACCCGGCCGCGCATCCGGACCACCCCACGCCCGGTCTCGTACGCCCGGCGCACCTCGTCCAGGCCCAGCAGCAGACCGCCGGTGGGCAGGTCGGGGCCGGGGACGAACTCCATCAGCTTGTCGAGGTCGGCGTCCGGGTGGTTGATCAGCCAGCGCGCGGCGGAGACCACCTCGCCGAGGTTGTGCGGGATCATGTTGGTCGCCATCCCGACCGCGATCCCGGACGCGCCGTTGACCAGCAGGTTGGGGAAGGCGGCCGGCAGCACGGTCGGCTGGGTCAGCGAGCCGTCGTAGTTGGGCTCGACGTCGACGGTGTCCTCGCCCAGCTCACCGACGAGCAGCATCGCCTCCCGGGAGAGCCGCGCCTCGGTGTAGCGGGCGGCCGCCGGGCCGTCGTCCGGTGAGCCGAAGTTGCCGTGCCCGTCGATCAGCGGCACGTTCAGCGAGAAGTCCTGGGCCAGCCGGACCATCGCGTCGTAGATCGCGGTGTCGCCGTGCGGGTGGTACTTGCCCATCACGTCGCCGACGACCCGGGCGGACTTCACGTGCCCCCGGTCCGGCCGGTGGCCGGCCTCGTGCATGGACCACAGGATGCGCCGGTGCACCGGCTTGAGCCCGTCGCGCGCGTCGGGCAGGGCGCGGGAGTGGATGACCGAGAAGGCGTACTCCAGGTAGGAGTCGGAGACCTCGGTGACCAGCGGGTTGTCGAAGACCCGCGCGCCGGCCTGGTCGAAGGCGGAGAAGTCCACCTTGGTGCGGTCGTCCTTGCGGCGTGCCATCGTTCAGCTCTCTCCCGTGACAGGCGTGCTCATGCGTCGATCGCCTCGCGGTCGACCCGGTCGGAGGAGTCGATCAGCCAGTTGCGGCGCGGCTCGACCTTCTCCCCCATCAGCAGTTCGAGGATCCGCTCGGCGGCGTCGACGTCGTCGAGGGTGATCCGGCGGACCGCGCGGGTGGCCGGGTTCATCGTGGTCTCCCACAGCTCGTCGGCGTCCATCTCACCGAGGCCCTTGAAGCGCGGGATCGGGGTGACGATCTGCTTGCCGGCCTTCTCCAGCTTGCGGACCGTCGCCTCCATCTCCGCCTGGGTGTAGGTGTAGATGGTCTGCGGGTTGCGCCCCTTCGTAGTGATCTTGTGCAGGGGCGGCATCGCGGCGAAGAGCCGCCCGGCCTCGATCAACGGCCGCATGTAACGGGCGAAGAGCGTGATCAGCAGGGTACGGATGTGGGCCCCGTCCACATCGGCGTCCGCCATGATCAGTACGCGGCCGTACCGTAGCGCCGACAGGTCGAAGGTGCGCCCCGAGCCGGCGCCGAGCACCTGCACGATGGCGGCGCACTCGGCGTTGTCCAGCACCTGCTGGAGGTTCGCCTTCTGCACGTTGAGGATCTTGCCCCGGATCGGCAGCAGCGCCTGGTACTCCGCGGAGCGGGCGAGCCGGCCCGTGCCGAGGGCGCTGTCGCCCTCCACGATGAAGAGCTCGCTGCGGTCGATGCCCGCCGCGCGACAGTCGACCAGCTTGGCGGGCATCGACGCGCCCTCCAGGGCGGTCTTGCGCCGGGCGGCGTCCTTCTGCTGCTTCTGGGTGAGCCGCACCCGGGCCGCGTCGACGATCTTCTGGAGGACGGTGCGCGCCTCGGCCTTCGTCCGCCGGTCCTCCAGCCAGGACTTGAGGTGCTGCTCGATCAGCGTCTGGATGACCTTGGTGATGCCGGCGGTGGAGAGCTCGTCCTTGGTCTGCGAGGTGAACTGCGGTTCGGGGATCCGCACGTGCACCACGGCGGTCATCCCCTCCAGGACGTCGTCCAGGGTGGGCGGGTCCTCCTTGGCCTTGAGCAGGCCGCGGGTGTTGCGGATCGCGTCGGCGAGGGTCCGGACCAGGGCCCGCTCGAAGCCCTTGCGGTGGGTGCCGCCGTGCGCGTTGCGGATGGTGTTGGTGAAGCACTCGACGGTGCGCTCGTAGCCGGTGCCCCAGCGCAACGCCACTTCGACCTCGGCCCGGCGCTGCACGTTCGACTGCATCACGCCGTTGGCGTCGGCGGCGTTCTCCCGGTACTGACCCTCGCCGGTGACCAGCAGGGTGCCGGAGACCGGGCGGTCGCCCGCCGGGGCCAGGAACTCCACCATGTCGGTCAGGCCGTTGGGGAAGTGGAAGCGCTCCTCGACGGGCTCCTCGCCGGTCTCGTCGCGGAGCCGGTAGTCCACGCCGGGCACCAGGAAGGCGGTGTTGCGCAGCTTCATCCGGACGGCGTCGACGTCGAGCGTCGCGCCGGTCTCGAAGTAGCGGGCGTCGTGCCAGTAGCGGATCGAGGTGCCGGTGCGCTGACCGCGCTTCATCCCGCCGACGATCTGGAGACCGGGGCCGGGGGTGAAGGGGGCGTCCGGGCCGTCGCCGTCGAAGATCCCGGGTACGCCGTGCCGGAACGACATCGCGTGGATCTTGCCGGCGCGCCGGACGGTGACGTCGAACCGCCGGGACAGGGCGTTGACCGCCGACGCGCCGACCCCGTGCAGGCCACCGGAGGTCTTGTAGCCGGAGCCGCCGAACTTGCCACCGGCGTGCAGCCGGGTGAGCACCAGCTCGACGCCGGAGATGCCGGACTTGGCGTGCACGTCGGTGGGGATGCCGCGACCGTCGTCGTCGACCTGCACCGAGCCGTCGGCGTGCAGGATCACCGCCACCTGGGTGGCGTGACCGGCGACGCCCTCGTCGGTGGAGTTGTCGAGGATCTCGTTGACGAGGTGACCCACGCCACGGCTGTCGGTCGAGCCGATGTACATGCCGGGACGCTTGCGGACGGCGTCCAGGCCCTCCAGGTGGGTGAGGTCGTCTGCCCCGTAGAGGGTCTCAGGCTGTGCGGTCAACTGGTCGTACTCCCAGGTCTCTGCGGTGTGGTGCCGGTCACCGTCCCGATCACCACGCGCGGCGCGCCGCAGCGAGCCTAGCCCGACGCTCCGACAAGCCGGCCACCTCCCGACGCGGCGCGCCGTCGGCGCCCCGCCCGAAGGTGAGGCGGAGCACAGCCACCCGGATCCCCCGAGCCGCTCCAGGTGATCGACGAACCCGGTGTCCGGCCGTTGACGGGCCGGTGACGAACGTGATCTGATCGCGCTCCCAGAGAATCTCTCACATTTCCATCAATGAATGGGGAGGGAGTGCCGATGTCCGTACTCCGACGGGCCGGGCTGGCGGCGGCGCTGGCCGTCACCGCGGCCGCACTGTCCACCGCCGTCGCGCCGGCCGCGCCCGCGGGGGCCGCGCTGCCCACCGCCGCGGTGGCGCTGGGCGACAGCTTCATCAGCGGCGAGGGCGCCGGGGCGTACTCCCCGGTGGTCGACGTCGCCGGCGTCGCGCAGCCCTTCCCGGGCTGGTCCGCGCCGAACAGCAACGCCTACTTCTGCCACCGTTCGCCGAACGCGTCGCTGCACCGGGCGGAACTGCCGGGCATCGCCGCGCGGTTCAACCTGGCCTGCTCCGGCGGTCAGCCGTACGACATCGCCAACGCCTCGGCCGACCGGGCCAAGGGGCGCCAGGTGGCCGCGCAGCTGGACCAGCTCCGCGCGGTCGGGCAGAGCCACGACATCGACCTGGTGCTGCTCGGCATCGGGTCGAACAACAGCTCGTTCACCTTCGGCAGCGTGGCGGAGAAGTGCGCCAACCGGTTCATCGCCGACGCGTGGACCGGCTGGTGGGAGTTCTGGGCGTACCTCGGCGGGCCGGTCGAGCAGGAACCCTGCGACGACGCGGACCTGGCCACCGCCGCCCAGTTCAGCGCCGCGACCGCGGAGACCACCGCGGCGGTACGCCAGATCCTCACCACCCTCGACCAGATCGACGCCGACGGCCAGCACCGGATCGTGTTCCAGGACTACACGAACCCGCTGCCGCCTGAGCTGGCACCCGGCTACTGGACCGAGGACGACCGGGACGACACCCGGGACAAGTTCCGCGCCCTGGGCGCCGAGCGGTACGCCGCCGGCTGCCCGATCCACCGGGGCAGCCTCGCCCCCGGCCACCGCTTCTCCCAGGGCCTCGGCACCCTGGTCAGCTCGGTCCGCACCACCCTCGCCAGCGAGTTCCCCACCGCGGACCTGGTCTACCTGAACGTGCAGCGGGCCTTCGACGGCGCCCGGCTCTGCGAGGCGGCCGGCAGCCCGGCGAACAGCCTGGCCACCCCCATCCGGCTCCAGGACGGCCCGACCGGCGTCTTCGTCACCAGCCTCTCCGGCTACGACAAGCTGGCCATCCAGCGCATCGCCAACGCCTGCGGCACGTACTTCCAGACGTGCCAGGAGTCCTGGCACCCGAACGCCGCCGGGCACCAGGTGCTCGGACGGTGCCTGACCGGCGCGGCGGCCACCAGCGCCCGCGCGGTCTCCTGCGTACGGGCTCCCGACGGCACGGTCGCCGTCAGCTGAGCCACCGGTGCAGGAGGGGGCGACCCACCCGGGTCGCCCCCTCCTCCGCTGTCTGCCCGCCGGGAGGCGGCGGCCCGCTTCACGGCAGTGCGCTGCGGCTGGCAGGAACAGGCCGGCGTCGGAGCCGGTCACCGCCTCGCAGGCGCGACAGCACGAGATCCGATGACGCTGACGGCACCAGCATCGCGCCTGCCACCGTCTCGACAGGGGTGCGGGCCCTTTAGAGCTGACAGCACAAACGAATCGGCACCAGCGGCCGGTGAGTCGTCTGCGTCATCAGCTCCAAAGGACGCGAATGGCAGACGGCCCGGCGGAACGGGCGGTGCCGGGACGCCGGCCACCGGCGACGCCGTCGAGGGCGCGGATGGCCGGTCGGTGGCGGGCGGGTGTCGGGTGCGGTGGAGGTGGCTGGGCTCAGGGACGGATCGCGGTGCCGAGCACGTGCGGTGACGCGGGCATCGCCAGCCCCTCGGGCGGGAAGCGGAACCGGTCGAGCGCTACCACGCTGAAGCCGGCCGCGGCGATCGCGCCCACCGTGTCCCGGGCGGTGTGGCAGCCGCCGCAGAACAGCGGCCAGCAGGTGGCGTCGACCCAGCGCTGCGCCCGGCGGAGGCCGGGCGTGTCCGCCACCACGTGCTCGTAGAAGCGCAGCTGGCCACCGGGGCGCAGCACCCGGTACGCCTCCCGCAGCGCGACGGACTGGTCGCGGACCGAGCAGAGCACCAGCGACAGCACCACCGCGTCGGCGCCGGCGTCGGGGACCGGCAGCGCCTCGGCCAGACCGTCGGTGACCGTGACCGGCACCGGCGCCCGGTCGGCGGCGGTACGGGCGTCGGCGCGCAGCCGCGGTTCGGGCTCCACCGCCAGCACGGCCGTCACCGCCGGCGGATAGTGCGCGAACATCCGGCCGTTACCGGCGCCCACCTCCACCACCTGGCCGTGCAGGCCGGCCACCAGCCGATGCCGGTGCTCGGCCATGCCGGCCCGGTCCATCGCGACGCTGGCCCGCGCGAAGAGCCGGGCGAAGATCGGATGGGAGACCCTGGTCGTGGACATCGCACCGCCCCCCGTAGGCGTCAATCGATCCACCGCAGGCTACCGCCCCGCGGCCACCCGGACCGGCGACCCAGCCGGGGAGTCGGCCACTCACCGGGTCGGCCACCGACCGGGTCGGCCACCGGGCGCGCGTCCCGACCCGGGCGGCGGCACGACCACGACCTGCCCGACGCCGGGCCGGTGGGGAGAGGACCGGCGCCGCTGACGACGTGGGGGCGGCCGACGGCCGGGCGCGAATCTCCAGCGTGGAGATTCCCGCCTCCGCCGAGAAGTCGATGATCTGCAGGTTAGGCGGAGAGGTCAGGGGTAGGGAGCCCTGCATGCACGTCCTCGGTATCAATGCGATCTTCCACGATCCGGCCGCCGCCCTGGTGGTCGACGGTGAGGTGGTGGCAGCCGCCGAAGAGGAACGGTTCAGCCGCCGCAAGCACGGCAAGCGGCCGGTGCCCTTCTCCGCCTGGGAGCTCCCCGAACTCTCCGCCGCCTGGTGTCTGGCCGCCGCCGGCGTCGACGTCGACAGCCTCGACGCGGTCGCGTACTCCTTCGACCCCGGCATGTGCCGGGACGCGGCCAGCCTGGGCCTGACCGACCCGTGGGACTGGCTGCGCGTCGACTACGCGGAGCGGGCCCCGCAGTTCCTGGCCGCCGCCCTGCCCGGCCTCGACCCGGAGAAGGTGCGGTTCGTGCCGCACCACGTGGCGCACGCCGCCTCCGCCGGGCTGGCCGCGCCGACGGCCGGCGACGACACCGCCGTGCTGGTGCTCGACGGCCGGGGCGAGGTCGCCAGCCATCTGGCCGGCGTCTACCGGGGCGGTGAGCTGACCTCGCTGTACTCGCAGGAGCTGCCGCACTCACTCGGCCTGCTCTACGAGGACCTCACCCGACACCTCGGCTTCCTGCACTCCAGCGACGAGTACAAGGTGATGGCGCTCGCGTCGTACGGCGAGCCGAAGCACCTCGGCCTGTTGCGGGAGCTGGTGCGGGTCACGCCCGAGGGCGGCTTCCACGTCGACCGGATCGACTGGGCGAGCATGGCGAAGGCGCGCGCCGCCGACGGGGAGATGACCGACGAACACGCCGACCTGGCGGCCAGCGTCCAGGCCCGGCTGGAGGAGGTCGTCCTCGACCTGGCCCGCTGGCTGCACGACGCGGCCGGCGGCCCGGCCACCCTGGCGATGGCCGGCGGGGTGGCGTTGAACTGTGTGGCCAACGCCCGGATCGCGGCCGAGGGGCCGTACCGGAACGTGTGGGTGCAGCCGGCCGCCGGTGACTCGGGCACGGCGCTCGGCGCCGCGCTGCACGTCGCCGGGGCGCTCGGTGACCGGTCCGCACCGATGAGCGGAGCGGACCTCGGGCGCGGCTGGTCCGACGAGGCGCTGGAGGCGGAGCTGCGCCGGGCCGCGCTGCCCTACCACCGTCCCGAGTCGATCGCCGCCGAGGCGGCCCGGGTCCTCGCCGGCAACGGCATCGTCGCCTGGTATCAGGGGCGCAGCGAGTACGGCCCCCGCGCACTGGGCCACCGCTCGCTGCTGGCCCATCCCGGCGACCCGGCCACCACGGCCCGGATGAACGACGTGAAGGGCCGCGAGCAGTTCCGCCCCATCGCGCCGATGGTCCGCGCCGAACGCTTCGCCGACATCTTCCAGGGCGTCTTCCCCAGCCGCTACATGCTCTTCGTGCACCGGGTGAAGCCGGAGTGGCGGGACCGCATCCCGGCGGTCACCCACGTCGACGGCACCGCCCGGGTGCAGACCGTGCACACCGACACCGAACCCCTCGTCGCCGAACTGCTGGCCGAGTTCGAACAGCTCACCGGCCTGCCGGTGGTGGTGAACACGTCGCTGAACACGGCCGGCCGGCCGATGGTCGACACCCCCCGGGAGGCGATGGAGCTCTTCGGCTCCGCCCCGGTGGACCTGCTCGCCCTCGGCCCGTTCGCGGTCCACCGGCACGCGCTCGGCGCGGACCGTGGGCGGGACGGTGGCCGGTGATCAGCATCGTGGTGCCGACCGTCGGCCGGCCCAGCCTCGGCGCGCTGCTCGACGCCCTCGCCCCGCAACTGGCCGACCTGCCGGACGTGGAGCTGCTGCTGGTCGACGACCGGCGGGACGCCACCGACGAGCTGCCGCTGCCGGCGACGCTGTCGGCGTACCCGAAGGTGTTGACCGGGCGGGGCGCGGGCCCGGCGGCGGCGCGGAACACCGGTTGGCGGGCGGCCCGCCAGCCGTGGGTGGTCTTCCTCGACGACGACGTGGTCCCCGATGCCGACTGGTCGCGGCGGCTGGTCCGCGACCTGGCCGTCGGGCCTCGGGTCGGCGGGGTGCAGGGCACGCTGCGGGTGCCGCTGCCACCCGACCGCCGCCCGACCGACTGGGAACGCGGCACGGCGGGGCTGGCCGACGGCGAGTGGATCACCGCGGACATGGCGTACCGGCGGGCGGCGCTGGCGGACGTCGGCGGCTTCGACGAACGGTTCCCCCGGGCCTACCGGGAGGACGCCGAGCTGGCCCACCGGGTCCGCCTCGCCGGCTGGGAACTCGTCCGCGGCCGACGGGTGGTCAGCCACCCGGTGCGCCCGGAGGACCGCTGGGTGAGCCTGCGGGTGCAGCGCGGCAACGCCGACGACGCCCTGCTGCGCCGGCTCTACGGTCCGAGCTGGCGGGCCGAGCTGGGGTTGCCGCCCGGCCGCCGGCCGCGGCACCTGGCGGTGACCGCCGCCGGAGCCCTGGCGCTGGCCGCGACCGCGCTGCGGGCCGGCCTGCGACCCGGCTCGGCGCCGCGGCGCCCGCTCGGCGTCGCCGCCGCCGTCGCCGCCCTGGGCTGGGCGGCGGGCACCGCCGAGTTCGCCCGGGCGCGGATCGCGCCCGGCCCGCGCACCCGCGACGAGGTGCTCACCATGCTCGTCACCAGCGCGCTCATCCCGCCGGTCGCGGTCACCCACTGGGTACGCGGCTGGTGGCGCAGCCGTCCGTCCGGCACGGACGGTCGCGGACCCGGAGCGCAGGGTTGATGTTCACTCCTCCTGCCCGGGGCAACCGGTTGCCCGTGAACCGGGGGACGACGCCGCACCGCCTCTTCGACGCGGTGCTGCTGGACCGCGACGGCACGCTGGTCGAGGACGTGCCGTACAACGGCGACCCGGAG